>NZ_JBHXEG010000142.1:0-11994 GCF_042724935.1 Kitasatospora sp. NPDC127060 | reverse complement strand
CCCAGGCGAGAGGGACGCGCTGCGGGAGGGGGCGGTGGAGGGGGTGGGTGCGGAGAGGGGCGTGACGGGTGATTTTCAGACCGCCAACGGCGCCCGGCCCCCCGCCACGAGGGTCGGCGGTCCGACAATCACCCAGCCCCCGGAGCGCCCACCCCCGGAACCGCCCCCGGCGTCACCCACCCTCCCGAAAGCCCACCCCCCGACAACAGCCCCCCGCAGCGGCCCTCAGTCCGTCCGAGCGACCAACAACAACAACGCGTCATCCCGCAACTCCCCACCCGTGTGCGCCAGCAGATCCGCATACACCCGCCCCACCGCCGCCTCCAACTCCCCCGCCGAGCGCCCAGCTCCCCGCACCAGCGGCCCCACCCGCTCCGCCAGCGGGTAGAACTCCCCGCTCCTGCGGTGCCGCGCCTCGATCACCCCGTCCGTACACAGCACCAGGACGTCCTCCGCCCCGAACGGCTGCCCCCAGGTGGTCGGTTCGCCCGTCGCCAGCCGCCCGAGGCCGAGCGGCACCCACGGGTCGGGCGCGTCCAGGACGTGGGCCCGCCCCTCGCCGTCGACCCGGATCGGCGCCACGTGCCCGTACTGGAGCAGTTCCATCTCCCCCGGGATGCGGAATTCGGCGAACAGCGCGGTGGTGAACTCCCCGTCGGGCACGTGCCGCTCGACGCTGGCCTCGATCCGCGCCGCGACGCCCCGCAGTCCGGCTTCGTCGTACGCGGCTTCGCGGAAGGCGCCGAGCACCACCGCCGCGGTCTGGACGGCCGCCAGTCCCTTGCCCCGGACGTCGCCGACCGCGACCCGGGTGCCGTGCGGCGTCTCCAGTACCGAGTAGAGGTCCCCGCCGATCCGTGAGGCGTCCGCCGCCGAGACGTACCGCACGGCCAGCCGCAGCGGGCCGACGGCCGGTCCGGGCAGCCGCAGCAGGGCCCGCTGGGCGGCTTCGGCGACGGAGCTGACCGCCGCGAAGGCCGCCGCCCGCCGCATCCGGATCTTGGCCACCCAGGCGGAGAACAGCGTCAACACCAGGTAGCTGACCATCGCACCGTAAAGGAAGCGGGCGTCGTTGATGTTGTCGACCTGGTCGTAGTGGCTGAGCCCGAAGACCGCGAGCAGCCCGACCGCGCAGACCGCGAGCAGTTCGGGGGGTTTGAGGGTGAGCGCGGCGATGGTCGGGACCACGGTCATCAGTGGCGCGAGGTACCGGTCCTTGCCGGAGAGGAGGTCCGCGAGTGCGACCAGCAGGACGGCGAGCAGCGCCGGGGTCGCCCGCCGCCAGAACGGCACGTCCTGGAGGTCGGCGGCCAGCAGGGCGCCGCGCTGCCGGGCCTGGGGCAGTCCGGCGACGGTGGGGGCCGAGGGCGATTGGGCGCGGCGGATCGGAAGCACACATCGAACATAAGGGACGATCCCACCCCCGGCGGTCGCGGGCCGCCCCCCACAGCCGTCCACATCATCCCCTAATGCCTGATTTGTCATAAAGTTCGACCGAAGCAGCTACTCCGCAGCTACTCAGCGGCTACTCGAAGGAGGCCCCGCCCGGTGTCCGGATACCGACCCGCTCCGCGCATCACCACACCCCCCGTCCGGGCCGCCGCCCGGCCCCACCACTGGGTCAAGTTCTTCCTGACCGGCCTGCTGCTCTGGGCCTGCACCGTCCTGGTCACCTTCTTCACCGACAACAGCAACCTGGTCCCGACGATCGTGCTGCTCGGCAGCTTCCTCGTCCCGGCCACCGTGGTGATCTGGGCGTACGAGCGCTACGCGGCCGACCTCGGCGCGGACCGGATCTTCACCTGCTTCGGCATCGGCGGCGTGATCGGCGTCCTGGGCGCCTCGGTGCTGGAGTCGTACCTGCTCTCCCCCTCGGTGTGGATGTACGTCGGCGTCGGCCTGATCGAGGAGGCGGTGAAGCTGGCCGCGCTGGTGCTGGTGAGCCGGCGACTGCGGGTCGTCGGGCTGCGGTACGGGCTGGTGCTGGGCGCCACCGTCGGCGCGGGGTTCGCCGCGTTCGAGAGCGCGGGGTACGCGTTCAACGCCGTGCTGAGCATCCAGGGCCTCTCGCTCGACGACCTGGTGGAGACGGAGATCCTGCGCGGGGTGCTCGCGCCGGTCGGGCACATCCTGTGGACGGCGATCATCGGCGGGGTGCTGTTCCGCGAGCGGCGGGGCGGCCGTTTCCGCCTCACCGCCCCGCTGCTGCTGACGTACCTCGGCGTCTCACTGCTGCACGCACTGTGGGACGGCATGAGCGGCATCGCCGTCTGGCTTGTCGCCCGGACCACCACCAGCGACTTCCAGCGCGCCCTGTTCGACCTGGGCTACATGCCGAACCCGTCCAGCGAGCAGGTCCACCTGTACACCGCGTACGACACCGCCGGACTGCTGCTGGTCTCCCTGGGCGGGCTGCTCTGGCTGCGGCTGCTGCTCCGACGCGAGCCGACCGCGCCGATCCCGGCGCAGCACCCCTCGGTCCCGGCCTGACCGGAGCCGTCGCCTACGATGCGATCCACCTCCCCCACCCCCTCGGGGAATACCCCGCAGGGGTATGGTGTTCGGAGAACAAGAGAGCCCGCACCCGCACCGACCTCCCGGAGGCCCCGATGTCCAGCACCATCACCTACACCGTGTCCGGCATGAGCTGCGGCCACTGCGAGAAGGCGATCAGCGAGGAGCTCTCCGTGCTGGCCGGCGTCACCGACGTCGCCGCCGACGCCCAGGCCGGTACCGTGACGGTCTCCTCCGACGCCCCGCTGGCGGAGGACGCGGTCCGCGCCGCGATCGACGAGGCCGGCTACGAGCTGGTCGGCCGCGCCGCCTGAGTCACCCCGGTACGGCGGGGCCGGTGCCGGCCCCGCCGTACGCCCCCAGCAAGGAGCCCTCCGCATGACCACCTCCGCCCCCGGTGTCGAGGCACGGGACCGGGTCGAGCTGTCGATCGGCGGGATGACCTGCGCCGCCTGCGCCGCCCGGATCGAGAAGAAGCTCAACCGGATGGACGGCGTCGAGGCCACGGTCAACTTCGCCACCGAGAAGGCCCGGGTCGACTACGGCGCCGGCGTCACGGTCGAGGACCTCATCACCACCGTCGAGCGGACCGGCTACACCGCCGAACTCCCCCCGCCCCCGGCCCCCGTCGCCCCCGCCCCGGGGGAGCCGGAGCACGGGGAACCGGAACCCGCCGACCCGCTGCGCGAACGCCTGCTGATCAGCACCGCGCTCAGCGTCCCGGTGGTACTGCTGTCGATGGTCCCGGCCCTGCAGTTCACCAACTGGCAGTGGCTGGCCTTCGCCCTCACCGGCCCGGTCGTCGGGTACGGCGGACTGCCCTTCCACCGCGCCGCCTGGACCAACCTCAAGCACGGCGCCGCGAGCATGGACACCCTGGTCTCGCTCGGCACCCTGGCCGCCTTCGGCTGGTCCTGCTGGGCCCTGTTCGGGGGGCACGCCGGCCGGCCCGGGATGCACCACGACTTCTCCTTCACCATCGGCGCCACCGACCCGGCCGGCGCGCTCTACCTGGAGACCGCCGCCGCCGTCACCGTGCTGATCCTGCTCGGCCGCCACCTGGAGGCCCGCTCCCGGCGCCGGGCCGGAGCCGCCCTGCACGCCCTGCTGGACCTCGGCGCCAAGGACGTCGCAGTCCTCCGGGACGGCCGGGAGGTCCGGCTGCCGGTGGACCTGCTGACCGTCGGCACCCACTTCGTGGTGCGCCCCGGCGAGAAGGTCGCGACCGACGGCGTGGTGGTCGAGGGCAGCTCCGCGGTGGACGCCTCGATGCTCACCGGCGAGTCCGTCCCGGTCGAGGTCGCCGTCGGGGACGCCGTCACCGGCGCCACCGTCAACGCGGGCGGCCGACTGGTGGTCGAGGCCACCCGGGTCGGCGCGGACACCCGGCTGGCCCGGATGGCCCGGCTGGTCGAGGACGCCCAGAACGGCAAGGCCGCCGCCCAGCGCCTGGCCGACCGGATCTCCGCGGTCTTCGTCCCCGTCGTCCTGCTGGTCGCCCTCGCCACCCTGGTCGGCTGGCTGCTGGTCACCAGCAGCCCCACCGAGGCGTTCACCGCCGCCGTGGCCGTGCTGATCATCGCCTGCCCGTGCGCGCTTGGCCTGGCCACCCCGACCGCGCTGATGGTCGGCACCGGTCGCGGCGCCCAGCTCGGCATCCTGATCAAGGGCCCCGAGGCGCTGGAGACCACCCGCCGGGTGGACACCGTCGTCCTGGACAAGACCGGCACCGTCACCACCGGCCGGATGGCCCTGGTCGCCGTGCACACCGCCCAGGGCGTCACCGACGCCGAGGCCCTTCGCCTGGCCGGCGCCCTGGAGCACGCCTCCGAGCACCCGATCGCCCGGGCGATCGCCCAGGCCGCCGCCGACCGCCTCGGCGGGCTGCCGCCGGTCCAGGGCTTCCGGAGCCTCCCCGGCCGGGGCGTGGAGGGCGTGGTGGACGGCCATGCGGTGGTGGCCGGCCAGGAGGCCCTGCTGGCCGACCGCGCCCACCACCTGCCACCCGCGCTGGCCCGGGCCAAGCGCGAGGCCGAGTCGGCGGGCCGCACCGCGATCGCGGTCGGCTGGGACGGCGAGGCGCGGGCGGTGCTGGAGGTGGCGGACGCGGTCAAGCCGACCAGCGCCGAGGCCGTCACCGAGCTGCGCGCCCTGGGCCTGACCCCGGTGCTGCTGACCGGTGACAACACGCTGGTCGCCGAGGCGGTCGCGGCCGAGGTCGGCATCGAGCCGCAGCACGTGATCGCCGAGGTGCTGCCCGAGGACAAGGTGGCGACGGTCCGGCGGCTGCAGGCCGAGGGCAAGGTCGTGGCGATGGTCGGCGACGGCGTCAACGACGCGGCCGCGCTCGCCCAGGCCGACCTCGGCCTGGCCCTGGGCACCGGCACCGACGCCGCCATCGAGGCCGGCGACCTCACCCTGGTCCGCGGCGACCTGCGCACCGCGGCCGACGCCATCCGGCTCTCCCGCAGGACCCTCGGTACCATCCGGGGCAATCTCTGCTGGGCCTTCGGCTACAACGTGGCGGCGATCCCGCTGGCCGCCGCCGGACTGCTCAACCCGATGATCGCCGGGGCCGCGATGGCCTTCTCCTCGGTCTTCGTGGTCAGCAACAGCCTCCGACTGCGCCGTTTCCGGCCCGCCGGAGCCGAGCCGAGCCGACCTGAGCCGAGCCGACCTGAGCCGAGCTGACCTGAGCTGAGCTGAGCCCCCGGGTCCGCCTCGAACGCCCCGGGCACCCCGAAGGGCCGGACACCCCGAACACCCGAGGGCCCGGGACCGTCCAACGGTCCGGGGCCCTCGTCGTGACGCCTCAACGCCCCAGCAGTTCCCCGCCGTTGCAGTGCAGGATCTCGCCGGTGATGAACCCGGCCTCGGGCGAGGCGAGGAAGTGCACCGCCGCCGCGACCTCGCCGGTCTCGCCGATCCGGCCGAGCAACGTGCGCGCCGCCCGACGGGCCACCTCGGCCTCGTCCAGTCGCGGCCCGAAGAACTCGGTACCGGCCACCGTGCCCGGCGCGACGATGTTGGCGGTGATCCCCGAGGTGCCCAACTGGGCGGCCAGGAAGTGGTTCCAGGCGTGCAGCGAGGCCTTCGCCGCACCGTACGAGCCGGCCCCGCGCAGGGCGGCGATGGAGCTGATGGTGACGACCCGGCCGGAGCCGGGGGTGAGCCGGTCCCGGATCGACTCGGTGAGCAGCACCACGGTCAGCACGTTGCGCTCGAAGTCGCCGCGCCAGCGGGCCAGCAGGGCGTGCGGTCCGCCGCCGATCACCGTCTCCCGGCTGCCGGCGTTGTTCACCAGCACGTCGATGCGCTCGGGCAGTTCGTGCAGCGCGGCCTCGACCGCGTCCGGGTCGGCGAGGTCGCACACCAGCGGGGTGACGTTCGGCCCGAGGTCGACCGCGGCCTTCTCCAGGACCTCACGGCGGCGCCCGACGATCACCACGTGCTCGCCCGCCTCGGCGAACCGCCGCGCGACTTCGTACCCGATTCCCGTGCCACCGCCGGTGACGACGACGTTCCTGGCCATCTGCGCACTCCCTCCCCAGTTCCGCCGTCGCGCGACGAGGGGGCGCGACGGTCCGTACCGGAATGCCACGATTCCTATCACGCTCGGTTGCCGTGACTGCGGGGAGGGTGACGTCGCGCCCGAGGGAAGGTGTGGTATGAGCGCGGCACGGAGTGCCTACGGAGCGTGGCGAGAGGCAGCTCACACCCCCCGGGCGTAACTTCTCGCACCCTGATACGTCTTAGGTTGGTAGTGCGGCAGTTTTTCCGATGGGTGGGGCGCGATCAACGGCAACGTGTCCCCGCGCTTCCAGCGGCTGCCGCCGACGGGGCTCCGGCGGGCCCCGGGAACGGTCGTCGAACTCTCGACGGCCTTCGCGCACGGCGCCGGGGTGTGGCGGGTCAGGGACGCTTTGAGCGGCCGTCCCCGGCTGCAGCCGACCCCGGAGTCGTGCGTCGTACGGTTCCGTCCCCGCGCGCGGGCCCTTCCGGGGTCCGCGCGCGGGGACGCGAAGGGGCCCGGCCGCTCAGCAGCGGCTGGGCCCCTCTCGGTCGGTGTGCCGTCAGCGGCGCCCGGTCAGCGCTGCTCGAGCTCGACGTAGTCGCGGATCGCGGTGCCCGTGTAGATCTGGCGCGGGCGGCCGATGCGGCTGGTCGGGTCGTTGATCATCTCGTGCCAGTGGGCGATCCAGCCCGGCAGCCGGCCGAGGGCGAACAGCACGGTGAACATGCTGGTCGGGAAGCCCATGGCGCGGTAGATCAGGCCGGTGTAGAAGTCCACGTTCGGGTACAGCTTGCGCGAGATGAAGAAGTCGTCCTTGAGGGCGTGCTCCTCCAGCTTGAGCGCGATCTCCAGCAGCTCGTCGCTCTTGCCGAGCTGGCCGAGGACCTCGTGCGCGAGCAGCTTGACCTGCGCGGCGCGCGGGTCGAAGGCCTTGTACACGCGGTGGCCGAAGCCCATCAGCTTGACGCCGGCTTCCTTGTTCTTCACCTTCGTGATGAACGAGTCGACGTCGCCGCCGTCCTTCTGGATGCTCTCCAGCATCTCCAGGACGGCCTGGTTGGCGCCGCCGTGCAGCGGGCCCCACAGCGCCGAGATGCCCGCCGAGATCGAGGCGAACAGGTTGGCGTGGCTGGAGCCGACCAGGCGCACGGTGGAGGTCGAGCAGTTCTGCTCGTGGTCCGCGTGCAGGATCAGCAGCTTGTCCAGCGCGTTGACGATGACCGGGTTGAGCTCGTAGTCCTCGGCGGGGACGGCGAAGGTCATCCGCAGCAGGTTCTCGACGTAGCTCAGGTCGTTGCGCGGGTAGACGAAGGGCTGGCCCATCGCCTTCTTGTGCGCGTACGCGGCGATGGTCGGCAGCTTGGCCAGCAGACGGACGGTCGACAGGTGGCGCTGGGCCGCGTCGAACGGGTTGTGGCTCTCCGGGTAGAAGGTGGAGAGCGCGCCGACCACCGAGGACATCATGGCCATCGGGTGGGCGTCCCGCGGGAAACCCTGGAAGAAGCGCTTGACGTCCTCGTGCAGCAGGGTGTGCTGGGTGATCTCGCGGTTGAACTCCGCCAGCTGGTCCGCGTTGGGCAGCTCGCCGTTGATCAGGAGGTACGCGGTCTCGATGAAGCCGCCCTGTGCTGCGAGCTGCTCGATCGGGTAGCCGCGGTACCGCAGGATGCCGTTGTCGCCGTCCACGAAGGTGATCGCGGACTTGTACGCGGCGGTGTTACCGAAGCCGTTGTCCAGGGTGACCAGGCCGGTCTGCGGGAGCAGCTTCGAGATGTCGAAGCCGGAGTTGCCCGCAGTGCTCTCGACGACGGGGTACTCGTACTCGCCGTCCTGGTACCGCAGTACTACCGAGTTGTCGCTCACGTCTTCCTCACCGACGAAATGAATCCTCTTCCAAGGTGCCCTGACTGTCTCCACCATCCCCCATCCGGAGCACAGTCGCGCACCCGGGGTGGCCCGGAAGGGCCCGCCCCTACAAAACCTGTTGCCGCTGCCGGTACGAACCGGACAAGATCGGCACCACCCTAGGCTCTGCCGTAAATCTCTTCACGTCAAGAGAACATTAGAGGCAACCATCCTGTTGGATAATCATCCAGACGCAAGTCGGTGATCGAGCGCGGCATGCCGCCGACCTGCACTGACGGCCCTCACGGCCTGTGCGATCGCCTTCCGTGACCCGACCAGCACCACGAGTTTCCTCGCCCTGGTCACAGCGGTGTAGAGCAGATTTCGCTGGAGCATCATCCAAGCGGACATAGTGACCGGAATCACCACCACCGGGTACTCACTGCCCTGCGAGCGGTGGATCGTCACCGCGTACGCGTGGGCGAGCTCGTCCAGTTCGTCGAAGTCGTACGACACCTCCTCGTCCTCGTCGGTCAGCACCGTCAGCCGCTGGTCGTCCACGCTGAGGGCGGTCACCACTCCCACTGTGCCGTTGAAGACCCCGTTCCGCCCCTTGTCGTAGTTGTTGCGGATCTGGGTGACCTTGTCCCCCACCCGGAACGTCCGCCCGCCGAAGCGCCGCTCCGCCAGCCCCTCCCGGGCCGGGGTCACCGCGGCCTGCAGCAGAGTGTTCAGGTTCCCCGCCCCGGCCGGGCCGCGGTGCATCGGGGCCAGCACCTGCACGTCCCGGCGCGGGTCGAAGCCGAACTTCTGCGGGATCCGGCGCGCCACCACGTCCACCGTCAGACCGGCCGCCAGCTCGGCGTCCTCCTCCACGAACAGGAAGAAGTCGGTCAGACCCTCCGTCAGCGGCGGCTTCCCCTCGTTGATCCGGTGCGCGTTGGTCACCACGCCCGACTGCTGCGCCTGCCGGAAGATCCTGGTCAGCCGCACCGACGGGATCGGCCCGCCCTCCGCCAGCAGGTCCCGCAGCACCTCGCCGGCGCCGACCGAGGGCAGCTGGTCCACGTCCCCCACGAACAGCAGGTGGGCACCCGGCGGCACCGCCTTGACCAGCTTGTTCGCCAGGATCAGGTCCAGCATCGAGGCCTCGTCCACCACCACCAGGTCAGCGTCCAACGGCCGGTCCCGGTCGTACGCGGCGTCACCGCCCGGCTTCAGCTCCAGCAGCCGGTGCACCGTCGAGGCTTCCGCCCCGGTCAGCTCCGCCAGCCGCTTCGCCGCCCGCCCGGTCGGCGCCGCCAGCACCACCTTCGCCCGCTTGGCCAGCGCCATCATGACGATCGACTTCACCGTGAACGACTTGCCGCAGCCCGGACCCCCCGTCAGCACCGCGACCTTCTCGGTCAGCGCCAGCCGCACCGACTGCTCCTGCTCCGGCGCCAGCTCCGCCCCGGTCCGCTTCGCCAGCCACTCCAGCGCCACCGGCCAGTCCACCCCGGCCGACCACGGCAGCCGGTCGGTGTCCGAACGGAGCAGCCGCAGCAGCTGGTTGGCCAACGAGATCTCCGCCCGGTGGAACGGCACCAGGTACACCGCGGTGATCGGCTCGCCCGCCTCCCCCGGCACCGTCTCCCGCACCACCCCCTCGGCCGCGACCAGCTCCGCGAGGCAGTCGATCACCAGCCCGACGTCCACCTGCAGCAGCTTCACGCCGTCCGCGATCAGCCGCTCCTCCGGCAGGTAGCAGTGGCCCTGGTCGCTGCTCTGCGACAGCGCGTACTGCAGCCCGGCCTTCACCCGCTCCGGACTGTCGTGCGGGATGCCCACCGCCTGGGCGATCCGGTCCGCCGTCAGGAAGCCGATGCCCCAGACGTCCGCCGCCAGCTTGTACGGCTCGTTCCGCACCACCCCGATCGAGGCGTCGCCGTACTGCTTGTAGATCCGCACCGCCAGCGAGGTCGACACCCCGACCCCCTGCAGGAAGACCATCACCTCCTTGATGGCCTTCTGCTCCTCCCAGGCCGCGGCGATCTTCCTGGTCCGCTTCGGCCCCAGCCCGGGCACCTCGATCAGCCGACCCGGCTCCTTCTCGATCACCTCCAGGGTGTCCACCCCGAAGCGCTCCACGATCCGCTCCGCGAACCGCGGCCCGATCCCCTTGATCAGCCCCGACCCCAGGTACCGCTGGATGCCCTGGACCGTCGCGGGCAGCACCGTCGTGTAGTTCTCCACGGTGAACTGCCGCCCGTACTGCGGGTGCGAACCCCACCGCCCGTGCAGCCGCAGCGACTCCCCGACCTGCGCCCCCAGCAGCGCGCCCACCACCGTCAGCAGGTCGTTCGCACCGCGGCCGGTGTCCACCCGGGCCACCGTGTAGCCGGTCTCCTCGTTGGCGTAGGTGATCCGTTCCAGCACGCCCTCGACCTGCGCGAGCTGGCGGACCGCCTGCTGTGCCTGCTGCCCCGACTGCGCCGCCTTGCCCACCGGAGCCCCCCTTCGACCGGTACGGGTGGACCATTCCGTTACGCACCGTACCGCCCGGCGGGGACAAGCCCGACCGCCCGCGGACCCGCCGTGCACCACCCCCACCGAGGTGCCAGGCTGGAAGGCCCAGGGGGCGTCGACCGCGCCAGCGCCCGTACGGGACCGTCCTAGGAGCAGAGCCGCCATGCTCAACACCGACTTCCGCCCCGGTTCGCCGGACTGGCTCGACCTGAGCAGCCCCGACACCCGGGCCTCCGTCGACTTCTACACCGCCCTGTTCGGCTGGAGCTTCGACCCGGCCGGCCCCGAAGCCGGCGGCTACGGCTTCTTCCAGCTCGGCGGCCGGACCGTCGCCGCGCTCGGCCCGCTCGCCGAGGACGGCAGCCCGCCAGGCTGGACGGTGTACTTCGCCACCGACGACGCCGACCGCACCACCGACCTCGTCCAGCAGGCCGGCGGCCGGGTGCGGTTCGGCCCCTTCGACGTCTTCACCTCGGGCCGGATGGCCGGCTACACCGACCCCACCGGCGCCGACTTCGCCGTCTGGCAACCGCACGACACCCGCGGCCTGGACCTCGTCAACGAGGAGGTCAGCCTCTGCTGGACGGAGTGCTACAGCATCGACGCGGAACGGGCCAAGAGCTTCTACCGCACGGTCTTCGGCTGGCAGGAACAGGACGTCCCGCTCGGCGAGGCCCTCTACACGGTGCTCACCCCGGCCGGCGGCGGCACCGACGACGCCCACGGCGGCATCATGCAGCTCGGCCCGGAGCACACCGCGCGCGGCACCAGCTCGCACTGGCTCCCCTACTTCGAGGTCCCCAACGTCGACGCGAGCCTCGCCATCGCGGACCGGCTCGGCGCGAAGGCCCGGATCCCGGCGACGGACGTGCACGGCGTCGGCCGTCTCGCCCAGCTCCAGGATCCGCACGGAGCCGTCTTCGCCGTCATCACCAGCACCCCGGCCGGGGACTGACCGCGCATCGGCCCAGAGGGGCCCTGGAAGGGCGCTACGGGCGTAGACAAGGCCCCTGGAGCCACCGGGGGCTTCCTTATCCTCTGACCATGACTGAAACGGCTGTTCTGACGATCCGACGGGCCATCGAGGCCGACCTCCCGGCCATCGTCGCCATGCTCGCCGACGACCCGCTCGGCGCCACCCGCGAATCCCCCGACGACCTCACCCCGTACCGCACCGCCTTCGCCCGCATCGACGCTGACCCCCACCAGCACCTGGTCGTCGCCGAACGCACCGGACGCACCGTGGGCACCCTGCAGCTCACCCTCGTCCCGGGCCTCTCCCGGACCGGCTCGACCCGCGCGATCATCGAAGGCGTCCGCGTCCACGCCGACGAACGCGGCAGCGGGCTCGGCACCGAACTGATCCAGTGGGCCGTCGACCGCGCCCGCGAACTCGGCGCCGACCTCGTCCAGCTCACCTCGGACGCGACCCGCACGGACGCGCACCGCTTCTACGAGCGGCTCGGCTTCGTGGCCTCGCACCTCGGATTCAAGCTGGCGCTCTGACCGGCGCCCCCGGGATCCCGTTTCCGCCGGAAACGCGAAAAGGCCCACCCGGAAACCCGGGTGGGCCTTTTCTGAAGAATTGTTCGGCGGCGTCCTACTCTCCCACA
>NZ_JBHXEG010000141.1:0-12058 GCF_042724935.1 Kitasatospora sp. NPDC127060 | reverse complement strand
TGGCACGCTGTTGAGTTCTCAAGGAACGGACGCTTCCTTCGGACCGCCTTCCAGCGGGCCCTCCGGGCGCTTCGTTCTTTCGTGTTTCCAGCTTACCAGATGTTTTCCGCTCCGTTTTCCGGAGTTTCATTCATCCGATTCCCGCTGGCGGGTTTCCTGCGAACTTCGTTCCGAAGCTTATCAAAGCTTTCGGAGTGTTCCGTCCGTGGGATTTGCTTCATCGGAGGGTGCGCATTTCGTGAAATGCGCTCGCCTCGATTTCGGCGGTGTCGTAGACACTAGCGCCCGGGGCCGACCGTTGTCCAGTCAGTCCCAACCGTTGAAACCTACTAGCCCACCCTCACCACGTCAATGGTTTGGCCGGGATGCGAGAAGACTAGCAGGTCAACGGCCTGTTGATCACATCGACTCAGGCGGCGACGGGCTGGAGGTCCGCCCGGTCGACCGCCTCCACGTCGCCGAACTCTCCGCTCGCCGCGGCCTTCCGGCCCAGCACCAGCGCGTAGAGGAGGAAGGCCACCTCGGCCAGGGCGCCGATGGAAATGCGCGCCCAGGTCGGCAGGCCGGACGGAGTCACGAAGGCTTCGAGCACGCCCGAGACCGCCAGGACCGTCGCCAGGCCGATCGACATCCCGATGATCGAGCGGCCCTGTTCGGCCAGCGCCACCGTGCGGGTGCGCGGGCCGGGGTCGATGACGGTCCAGCCGAGGCGCAGGCCGAGGCCGCCGGCCACGAAGACCGCGGTCAGCTCCAGCAGTCCGTGCGGGATGAGCAGGCCGAGGAAGATGTCGAGCCGTCCGGCGGAGGCCATCAGTCCGATGCCGACCCCGAGGTTGACCACGTTGGTCCACATCACCAGGAGCACCGGAATGCCCAGGGCGATCCCGAAGAGCAGGCACTGCACGGCGACCCACGCGTTGTTCGTCCAGACCTGGGCCGCGAAGGAACTGGCCGGCCGGTCCGAGTAGTACGCCTCGTACTCTCCGCCGGGGCGGGTCATCTCCCGCAGCTCGTCCGGGGTGATGAGGCTGTTGCGGACCTCCGGGTGGGTGGCCATCCACCAGGCGAGCAGCACGGTGAGGGCCAGCGAGACGGCCGCGACCGGCACCCACCAGCGACGGGCGCGGTACAGCGCGGCCGGGAAGCTCACCGTGTAGTAGCGGGCGACGTCCTGCCAGCCGTTGGTACGGGCGCCGGTCACCGCGCTGCGGGCCTGCGAGACCAGGCTGGTCAGCCGGCCGACCAGGGCCGGGTCCGGTGCGGCGGCCTGGACCTTGGCGAGGTGGCCGGTGACCCGCTGGTAGAGGCCCACCAGCTCGTCGGCCTCCTCACCGCTGAGCCGGCGCCTACGGGCGAGGGCGTCCAGCCGGGCCCACTCCCCCTGGTGGGTGGCGACGAAGACGTCCAGGTCCATTCGGCGGCTCCATGGTCGGCGATGGCGCGAGGCGCGCGTGAGCGGTCGCGCGGGTACGTGCGGACACGTGCGGGCCCAGCATGCCAGCAGCCGTCGCTGTCCCGGCCGTCGGGATCTCACTTCCCGTGCGCCCACCGGGCGCCGTATGTTTGCGGCTGCGGATCAGACTGCGGAGAGCGGGCAGTGGGGGCCGATCCAACCGCACTCCCACCTCTCGCATGAGCGTGAACGGACAGGTGTCTTGAGCGACCTGGTGACGGGTGAGGCGGTCGTCCTCGACCTCCAGACGGCGAAGCTTCCGAGCAGGGCGCTGGCCATCGTGCTCGACCTGCTCATCGAGTTCGCCGCCCTGTTCGTGTCCGTGCTGGTGATGAGCGTCGCCCTGTCCGACCTCGACAGCGCGGCGCTGGCAGCCACCATGCTCGGGATGACGGTGTTCTACCTGGTCGGCCTGCCGGTGATGATCGAGACCCTCAGCAACGGGCGCTCGGCCGGCAAGGCCGCGCTCGGCCTGCGGGTGGTGCGCACCGATGGCGGACCGGTCCGGTTCCGGCACTCGCTGGTGCGCGGGCTGGTGGGCTTCTTCGAGCTGATCGCGATAACCGGCGCTCCGGCCGTGATCACCTCCGCGCTGAACTCGGACGGCAAGCGGCTCGGCGACATCTTCGCGGGGACGGTGGTGATCCGCGAGCGCACCCCGGGCGGGCTCGGCACGGCCGGCCCGCTTCCGCCGGTGCACCCGCAGCTGCTGCACGACATGGGCCGCGAGCTGGTCGCGATGGACCTCTCCGCGGTGCCCGAGGCGCTCTGGCTCGCGATCCGCCAAGTGCTCAGCCGGATGGGCCAGTTGGATCCGGGCGTGACGTTCCGGATGGCCATCGAGCTGGCCGACGACCTGGCCGCCCGGGTCGGGCACCCGGTACCGCCCGGCCTGCACCCGGCCGCCTATCTGGGCGCGGTGCTCACCGAACGCCAGCGCCGGGAGTGGATGCGCGCCCAGCAGCGGTTCGCGGCCTCCGCACCCGTCCCGATGCCCGCCCCGCACCCGATGGCCGCCCCCGCCGTCACGGCCGACGGCCGGCCCCACCACGTCCTCGGCGTGCCCGCCGCTCCCGCTCCCGCTCCCGTTCCCGTTCCCGCTCTCGCGCCCGCAGCCGTCGCACCCGCCCCGGCCGCCCCCGCGCCGTCCTTCGTCAAGCCCGCACAACCCGCCGCACCGGCACCGGCCCCCGCCACCGGCTTCGCCCCGCCCGCCTGAGCTGAGCCCACTTGACCCGAGCCCACCTGAGCCGAGCCCACCTGAGCTGAGCCCACCTGAGCCCCGCCCCGCTACTCCCCCACCGACCAGGCGTTCGGCGGCGACTCCAGCTCCTCCAGCTCGATCCCCTCCGCCGCCAGCACGACGTCCCCCGCCAGGTGCACGACCTGCTGCTCCCCCGTCTCCAGGTCCGCGACCTGGTACCGCTCGACCGACAGCGGCCCCGAGTCCGTCTCATGGGTGTCCACGCCCTCCAGCAACCACCCCTGGTCGAAGGTGCGCGGCGCCAGCACCGGCTCGGTGAACGCCACCAGCCGCACCCGCGCACTCGCCCCCTCCCGCAACCGCAGCATCCGGGCGGTGGCGACCAGGAAGCCCGGCGAGCGCCCGGCGAACCCGTGCGCCCGGTCGTGGCCCTCCACCGTGTGCTCGCCACCCGGGTCGGCCGCGTCGGTTCGCACCCAGGCGACCCCGTCCACCGCGCCGCCGCGCACCTGCCAGCCACCGGCCCGCAGCTCCATCCGCAGCGGCCGGGCCCGCGAATCCACCGTCAGGTCGACGCTGCCGAGCACCCGGCCGTCCGGCGCGTAGGTCTTGGAGACGTACCGCCAGCCGGCCGCCCCGGGCGCGCAGCTGAAGCGCTCCTCACCGAGCAGCAGGTGGTCGTGGGTGTCATGGAGCGAGTACCGGCCGTTGGGCATGCCCGAAAGCCTACGTGCGCCCGTGATGCAACATTCCCCGCGGCTGCGCGCATTAGAGGGTCGGACGGCGCGGGAGAGACGCCGCCCGGACGACGAGAGGGGGTGCGGATGGCGAAGCAGACGCGCGACGCGGAGTTCACGGAGTACGTGACCTCCAGGGGCGGCTGGCTGCGCAAGGTGGCCTATCTGCTGTGCGGGGACTGGCACCGGGCCGACGACCTGGTGCAGGAGACCATCACCAAGCTGTACGTGCACTGGTCGAGGGCGAGCCGGACGGACAACATCGACGGCTACGCCCGCCGGACGCTGGTCAACACCTTCCTCGCCGAGCAGCGCACCTCCTGGTGGCGCCGGACGGTACGGACGGAACTCGACCCGGAGGCCCTGGCCGCGAGCCTCGACCTGGACGCCTCGCTCGACCTGCGCCGGGCCCTCGCGGCCCTGCCGCCCCGGCAGCGGGCCACCGTCGTCCTGCGCTACTTCTGCGACCTCTCGATCGACCAGGCCGCCGAGGCCCTGGGCTGCTCGACGGGCAACGTCAAGAGCCAGAGTTCGCGGGCCCTGGCGGCCCTCCGCAGCACGCTCACTCCCCACCCCGTCGCAGCCGCAGAGAGGACGTCATGACCCCGCACTCAGTTCTGGCCGCCCGCCTGACGGCCCTGGCCGACGAACCCGCTCCGCCGCCCGCCTTCGACACCACCGCGTCCATCGCCCGGGGGCGGGCCCGCCTACGCACCCGTCAGCGAGCCACGATCGGGGCGGGGGCCGTCGCGACGGCGCTCACGGTCGGCCTCACGGCCATGGCGCCCCGGCCAGGGAACGCGACGCCCGCAGCTCCACCGGCCGCGGCCACCCCGACGCCGGCCCCCACCCACACGGCCGTCGACGGCACCCCCGCGCTGATCTCCGAGCTCAAGGTCGGCTGGCTGCCCGACTGGGTGGACCGCGAACACGGTCTCGGCTACACCGCGGGCACCTTCGGTTCCAACATCACCGCCGTCGAACCGAAACTGGGCTTCCGGCGCCTCCAGATCGTCCTGCTCGCCCCCGGCCCCGAGCCGGCGCTCGGAACCCACCCGGACGAGGCCAAGGTCCCCGCCGCCCCGATCAACGGCCGGACGGCGTACTGGATCGAGCATCCGTCCGAGCCCCGCTACGACAGCAGCGACCGGGTCCTCCGCTGGCAGACCGTCGACGGCCGGTGGGCAGTGATCCGGGCGACGCACCTCGAAAACAGGGTCATCCCCGACGGGGACCTGATCCGGATCGCGGAGTCCGTCACGGGCGGCAGCCGGGACGTCCCCATGCCGCTCTGGCTGAGCGGACTGCCGGCATCGATCCGGCCGGACTCCGCCGCCGTGGTCCGCAACCCCGGCACGGTGCCGTGGGAAGCCCGGATCGTCCTCGCGGTCGGCGGCAAGACGGTCACCGTCACGGCGGCTCCGGAGGGCGACCTGAGGGACCTCCCGCCCGACTCGCAGTGTCGGCACGAGGGGGGCCTGCAGGTCTGCGCCTCCACGTCACCCGACATCGTGCCCCGGCTCGACCCGGTCGGCGGCCCGGCCGGCCTGCTGAAGCTGGTGCACGTCACCGGCGCGGACGAGAGCACCTGGACGACCAGCAACCTCCGCTGACCCCGGACGCGCCGGTGGCCGGCACCCCGCCCAGGGGTGCCGGCCACCGGCGTTCGCCGCTCACCGCATCAGTAGCGGTACTGCTCCGCCTTGTACGGGCCCTCGACCGGAACGCCGATGTAGTCGGCCTGCTCCTGGGTCAGGGTGGTGAGCTTCACGCCCAGGGCGTCCAGGTGCAGCCGGGCGACCTTCTCGTCCAGGTGCTTCGGCAGCACGTAGACGCCGATCGGGTACTCCTCGGTCTTCGTGAACAGCTCGATCTGGGCGATCGTCTGGTTCGCGAAGGAGTTGGACATCACGAAGGACGGGTGGCCGGTCGCGTTGCCCAGGTTCAGCAGGCGGCCCTCGGAGAGGACGATGATGGTGCGGCCGTCGGCCTTGCGCCACTCGTGGACCTGCGGCTTGACCTCGGTCTTCACGACGCCGTCGAGCTTGGCCAGGCCGGCCATGTCGATCTCGTTGTCGAAGTGGCCGATGTTGCCGACGATGGCCTGGTGCTTCATCCGGGCCATGTGCGAGGCCATGATGATGTCCTTGTTGCCCGTGGTCGTGATGAAGATGTCGGCGGTCTCGACCACGTCGTCCAGGGTGGCGACCTGGTAGCCGTCCATCGCGGCCTGGAGCGCGCAGATCGGGTCGATCTCGGTGACGATGACGCGGGCGCCCTGGCCGCGCAGCGACTCGGCGCAGCCCTTGCCGACGTCGCCGTAGCCGCAGACGACGGCGACCTTGCCTCCGATCAGGACGTCGGTGGCGCGGTTGATGCCGTCGATGAGCGAGTGGCGGCAGCCGTACTTGTTGTCGAACTTCGACTTGGTGACCGAGTCGTTGACGTTGATCGCCGGGAACAGCAGCTGGCCGTCACGGTGCATCTCGTACAGGCGGTGGACACCGGTGGTGGTCTCCTCGGTCACGCCCTTGATGGTGGCGGCGACCTCGGTCCACTTGTTCGGGGTCTCCTTGAGCGTGCGGTTGAGCAGCTCGAGGATGATCCGGAACTCGTCGTTGTCCGCGGTGGACGGGTCCGGAGCGGCACCGGCCTTCTCGAACTCGACGCCCTTGTGGATCAGCAGGGTGGCGTCGCCGCCGTCGTCC
This sequence comes from Kitasatospora sp. NPDC127060, assembly GCF_042724935.1. Taxonomy (NCBI): domain Bacteria; kingdom Bacillati; phylum Actinomycetota; class Actinomycetes; order Kitasatosporales; family Streptomycetaceae; genus Kitasatospora; species Kitasatospora sp. NPDC127060. The sequence continues at coordinate 5,956 of NZ_JBHXEG010000141.1, read as the reverse complement.
AGGATCATGTTCGGGGTCTTGCCGTCAGGCCAGGTCAGCGCCTGCTCGGTGCACCACCAGTACTCCTCCAGGGTCTCGCCCTTCCAGGCGAAGACCGGGATGCCCTGCGGGTTCTCCGGGGTGCCCTGCGGGCCGACGGCGATGGCCGCGGCGGCGTGGTCCTGGGTGGAGAAGATGTTGCAGGAGCACCAGCGGACCTCGGCACCGAGCGCCGTGAGGGTCTCGATCAGCACCGCGGTCTGGACGGTCATGTGCAGCGAGCCGGTGATCCGGGCACCGGCCAGCGGCTGCGCCTCGGCGTACTCGGCGCGGATGGACATCAGGCCGGGCATCTCGTGCTCGGCCAGCTGGATCTCCTTGCGGCCGAACGGCGCCAGGGAAAGGTCGGCGACCTTGAAGTCACCGGTGATGTCGGTCGACATGCGTCTGCTCCTCGCTGATGGGGGTGGGGCACGGCCGAGGTCCGGATGTGCGTTGCGCATGGCGGGCCGTACGGGTGCACGGCTACGCCGGGGCGACCTGGTCCGTGGATCACGGACCGGTTCCCCGCTGCGCAGCACAAACCGCCGGAGGACCTCTCTCCCTCGACCGGCGCACACCCTACGGGTGCGGACCGCCGATCGACCGCCATCAGCAGCGACGTTCTGGCTCTGGTGACGAATCTACACCGGCCGCCCCACCCGCCGTCCGCGGATGACCGATTTCGGGCGCCGGATCCGACCGCCGCCCGACCGGGATCCCGCCCCGGAACCACCGGGGCGGGCGGCCGGGCGGACGGCCCGTCAGTGCGCCGGGTCCGGGCCGGGCCCGCCCGGGGTGGCGGCCGGGTCCTCGCCGGCCGCGGCCTTCTCGGCGCTGTAGACGTCCGGCTCCAGGTAGATCGCCCGGGCGATCGGGACGGCCGCGCGGACCCGCTCCTCGGCGGCGTCGATGGCCCGCGCCACCCGCTCGGCGCTGTCCTCCGCGTTGACGGCGATCTTGGCGGCGACCAGCAGCTCCTCCGGGCCGAGGTGCAGGGTGCGCATGTGGATCACCCCGGTGACCGCCTCGCCGTCCACCAGCGCGGCGCGGATCCGCCGCACCGACTCCTTGTCGGCGGACTCCCCGAGCAGCAGCGACTTGGTCTCCAGCGCGAGCACCACCGCGATCACCACCAGCAGGACGCCGATGCACAGGGTGCCGACGCCGTCCCAGACGCCGTTGCCGGTGATCACGGTGAGCCCGACGCCGAACAGCGCGAGCACCAGACCGATCAGCGCGCCGGTGTCCTCCAGCAGCACCACCGGCAGCTCCGGGGCCTTGGCGGTGCGGATGTACTGCACCCAGCCCTGGCTACCCTTGGCCTTGACGGACTCCCGCACCGCGGTCAGGAAGGACCAGCCCTCCATCGCGATGGCGAAGAACAGCACGCCCACCGCCCAGCCCCAGGAGTCCAGCGCCTCGGGGTGGTTGACCTTGTGCCAGCCCTCGTAGACCGCGAACAGGCCACCGACGCTGAACAGCACGATCGCCACCAGGAAGCCGTAGACGTAGCGCTCGCGCCCGTACCCGAACGGGTGCTCCTCGTCCGCCGCCCGGCGTGCCCGCTTGCCACCGATCAGCAGCAGCACCTGGTTGCCGGAGTCGGCCACCGAGTGCACGCCCTCGGCCAGCATCGAGGAGGAGCCGGTGAACCCGAAGGCGGTGAACTTGGCCGCCGCGATCGCCAGGTTCGCGGACAGCGCCGCCACCAGTGCCTTGGTCCCACCCTCTGTGCTCATGGGCCGAGACTAGCGCCTGTCGGGCGGGCTCAGGACTGCGCGGCGGCGAGCCCCAGATAGACGGCGGCGAAGTCGGTCAGCGCGATCAGGTCGGCCAGCGCGTGCAGCGGGTCCGGGCGGGTGCTCGCGTACTCGGTCAGCCGTACGTCGTGGGCGGCGGCCAGCCGGTGCGCGCGGCTCGCGCCGAAGCTGCGCGGGCGCTCGTCGTCCTCCGTCACCTCGGCGGGGCCGTCCTGCTCCTGCGCGGGATCCGGGGTTCCGGTGCCGGGGACGTGCCGGAGCAGCAGCACCTGGAGGTGCAGCGGGTCGGGCTCATCGACCCGGTCGCGGAAGAAGTCGTCCGGGTCCGCGCCCGCGCCCAACTGGCCGGTGAACATGCCGCGGTGGGCGGTGAGCACCTGCGGCAGCGACCCGGCCAGCGCCGGGCGGCCGGCCCGGTCGGCGAGCTGGGCGGCGAACCGGGAGACGGCGGCCCCGGCGACCGGGCCCTCGGCCCACAGCAGCGGGACGGTCCCGGCCAGCCGCGCGGCCAGCCCCTTGGCCGGGTTGGTGTACGCGGCGGCGTCCGGGCGGCAGCGCACGGCGGTGGCGTCCAGCAGGTCGGCGACGGCCGGCAGCGCGTCGTACGGCAGCTGGGTGAGGCCGAGCTTCTGGGCGAGCGCCAGCAGCGGGGTCAGGTGGGACCACAGCGCGGCCGGGTCCTCGGCCGGGAGGTCCGGCTCGGCGGCCGGCGCGGCGGGCCGGCCCTCCTCGGGCAGCACCGCGGTGACGTACGGCAGCGGCAGCGCGCGCACCTGCAGCGCGGCCTCGGCCAGCGGGCTGCCGGCCGGGGCGATGACGACGATGGCGCAGCCGCGCGCGTAGGCCTGCTCGGCGAGGCCGATCAGGCCCTGTTCGCCGCCGTCGGCGGAGCTGACCACCAGCAGGTCGAGCGGACCGGCCCAGCCGGGCAGCTGCCAGCCGAGTCCGGCGGTGAACACGGGCGGGGCACCGGCCCGGTCGGCGCGCGGGGCGGCGGCCTCGACCGGCGGCAGCGGGGTGACCAGGGCGGCGGAGCCGCCCAGCGCGGCGAGGATCTCGGCGGCCGTCAGGGCGCTGCCGTGCCCGGCGACCAGGACGGCGCGCGGGCGGCCGTCCGGGCGCAGCCGGTCGAGGCCGGCCGTGTCGGCCTGCCGCAGCGCGGTGCGGACCCGGGCGCCGGCGCCGGCCAGGGCCAGCAGGGCGCGGTCGTGGTCGGCGCGCTGGAGGGCGGCCGGGTCGTCGAGCAGGGTGTCGTCGAGCATGCGGCGGGCCTCCGGCTGTCCTGTGGTCGGCGGGCGCGGGTGGGGCTGTCGGGCCCCAACAGGATCAGGCCGGGCGGCGGGCCTCGTCCACCAGGAGGACCGGAATGCCCTCGCGGACCGGGTACGCGAGGCCGCAGTCCGCGCCGGTGCAGAGCAGTTCGGGGTGCTCCTCGGTGCCGCCCTCGGTGAGCGCGGCCCGGCACTGCGGGCAGACCAGGATCTCCAGCAGGAAGGATTCGAGCTTCATGGGGCTCTCCAAAGTTCGGGGGTGGCACGGAGGTGCCCCGGCCGATAGGCAACCCTACCGGCCGGGGCACCGCGCGCCTCGGTCAGGCGCGGACGACGGCGAGCACGCCGTCGCGCAGCTCGGCCATCTTCGCCGGGTCCTTGGCCTCGACGTTGAGGCGCAGCAGCGGCTCGGTGTTCGAGGCCCGCAGGTTGAACCACCAGTCCGGGCCGGCCACCGTGAGGCCGTCCAGCTCGTCGACGGCGGTGCCCTCCAGGCCGGCGTAGGCGGCGCGGACGGCGGCGGTGCTGGCGGCCTGGTCGGCGACGGTGCTGTTGATCTCGCCGGAGGCGGCGTAGCGGTCGTACTCGGCGGTCAGCGCGGAGAGCGTGCCCGGCTGCCCGCCGAGCGCGGCCAGCACGTGCAGCGCGGCCAGCATGCCGGTGTCGGCGCGCCAGAAGTCGCGGAAGTAGTAGTGGGCGGAGTGCTCGCCGCCGAAGACGGCGTCGGTGACGGCCATCTCCTGCTTGATGAAGGAGTGGCCGACCCGGGTGCGCACCGGGGTGGCGCCCAGCTCGCGGACCACCTCGGGGACGGTCCAGGAGGTGATCAGGTTGTGGATGATCGTCGGCTCGGCCTCGCCGGCGGCCTGGGCGCGGGCGATCTCGCGGGCGGCGACCAGCGCGGTGATCGCGGACGGGGAGACCGGCTCGCCGCGCTCGTCGACGACGAAGCAGCGGTCGGCGTCGCCGTCGAAGGCCAGGCCGATGTCGGCGCCGACCTCGCGGACCCTGGCCTGGAGGTCGACCAGGTTCTTCGGGTCGAGCGGGTTGGCCTCGTGGTTGGGGAAGGTGCCGTCCAGCTCGAAGTACATCGGGACGAGCTCGATCGGCAGGCCGTCGAAGACGGTCGGCACGGTGTGGCCGCCCATGCCGTTGCCCGCGTCCACGGCGACCTTCAGCGGGCGGATCGCGGTGAGGTCGACCAGGCCGAGCAGGTGGTCGGCGTAGCCGCGCAGGGTCTCCTGGGCAGAGAGCGCGCCGGGCTGCACGTCCTTGGCCGGGACGGTGACGGTGTCGTCCTCGGCGGTCCAGGACTCGACCAGTTCGCGGATCTCGGACAGGCCGGTGTCCTGGCCGACCGGGGCGGCGCCGGCCCGGCAGAGCTTGATGCCGTTGTACTGGGCCGGGTTGTGGCTGGCGGTGAACATCGCGCCGGGCAGGTCGAGCTTGCCGCTGGCGTAGTAGAGCTGGTCGGTCGAGCACAGGCCGATCTCGACCACGTCGGCGCCGTAGGCCGCGGCGCCCTCGGCGAAGGCCCGGCTGAGCGACGGGGAGGAGGGGCGCATGTCGTGGCCGACCACGATCGCGGACGCGCCGGTGACCTGCACGAACGCGGCGCCGAAGGCCCGGGACAGGCTCTCGTCCCACTGGTCCGGGACGACGCCTCGGACGTCGTACGCCTTCACGAGCTGCTTGAGGTCGCGCACTGCGGCTCCACCCTGGTTCTGTGCTGATCGATACGTCGGGCCACCCCGCCCGTCCGGTGGACGGTCGCGGTGAGGTCAGACGGGCAGCGTACCCGGGCCGGGCGAACGGGCGGCGCGGGGCGAGTCGTCAGTTGTCGGGCGAGCGCAGGACGCGCAGGTGGCCGCGGCGGCCGCCCTCGGTGGACTCGCCCTCGGGGGACCGGCCCTGACGGGGGGTCTGCGGGCGGGCGGCCTCGCGGACGGCGTTGGCGAGCGCCTCCAGGTCGTCGCTGCTGCGGCGCAGCGGGCCGGCCTCGGCGGCGAGCCGGACGACCTCCCAGCCGCGCGGGGCGGTGAGCCGCTCGGCGTGCTCGGCGCACAGGTCGTAGCAGTGCGGCTCGGCGTAGGTGGCGAGCGGGCCCAGGACGGCGGTGGAGTCCGCGTAGACGTACGTCAGCGTCGCGACGGCCGGTCGGCCGCACGCGGTCCGCGAACAACGACGTACAGAGCTCACGAGGGTGGACGGTACCGCACTCCCCGCCGGGGAGCGAAGACCGCCTGCCCGGCGGGGGTGCCGTGTCGCGGTCCGCGCCCCCGGGCGCACCCCCGGGCGTGCCGCCCGGGGGTGCGCCGCCCGGCTCGCTCCGGCCGTCCGGGCACGCGCCCCGCCCCGGCGATTCCCCCGTCGGAGTGGTCCACTTCCGACCCGCCAAGGACTACTCTCGGCAGTGATATGGACAGTTCCGCACCGCAGTCATCGACAGGCCCCTCGCGCCGCCCGCGGCACCGCGACCGGCACGGCAGGGGGTTGCGCGGCCCGCTGGCGCCGCCCCAGGTGCCGATCTCGCTCACCCGCTCCGAACTGTTCGACGACTACGTGCGCGAGTCGGTGGAACGGCTGGAGCGGCGGTGGCCGCAGCTGATCGAGGTGGAGTTCGCCGTGCAGGAGGTGCCGCTGCACGAGGTGGACGGCGCCGACGGCGGGGACGGCGTGCCGCTGGGCCGGGTGCTGCCGGGCCAGAAGGGGCACAAGAGCCAGATCGTGGTGTACCGGCGGCCGGTGGAGATCCGGGCGAAGACCCGGGAGGACCGGGCGGCGCTGGTGCACGAGATCCTGATCGAGCAGGTGGCCGAGCTGCTGGGACTGTCGCCGGACGCGATCGACCCGCGCTACGACGAGGACTGACCTCCCGGGGGCCGGGGTCGGTCCGGCGGGATC
>NZ_JBHXEG010000140.1:0-12503 GCF_042724935.1 Kitasatospora sp. NPDC127060 | reverse complement strand
CATCGGCGCGGCGCACGCGTTCTGTCGTCGGTCAGGGACGGGACGGTCCGGCACCCGGCCCGGCGGCCTCAGCCGGCGTACGGGCCGAGCGCGGCGAAGGCCGCGCACGCGGCGGCGGTCTGGTCCATGGTGTCGAGCTGGCCCAGGAGAACTGATGTCGGGCGATCACCGTCCTCGATCTGAGGGCCGTCCCGGGACCTGAGCGGGAGCGGCCCGGCCATGCTGCCGGGCCGCGCCCGCGCCCGGGCTGGATCGTCACTCCGCGTCCGGCCGAATGCCTGGACGACCCGCTTCGCCACGGCCGGTCGCCGGGCGTGCCGGCCGTGCTGTCGGCGGGGCGGGGATCGGGTGGCGCGCGAGTCCGGCGAGCGCGGGCCCGGGGGCCGTCGTGCGGATCAGACGGCGGGAAGCGGGGTGTCGATCACGTAGAGCCAGCGGCCGTCGGGCTGGCGGCGGGCGACCTGGGTGCTTTCGGTGGTGAGCGCACCGCCGTCGGGGGTGGTGCCGGTGACGGTCGCGGTGGTGGAGATGACGGCGATGTCGCCGGCCGTGTGCGTCGTTCGCGGGTGGAGGGTGACCCGGGCACCGCGTTCGAGGAAGGTGCGCAGGTGGTCGGTGATGGCGTCGGTGCCGGTCACGGGTGTGCCGGTTGCGGTGGTCAGGGCGGCGTGCGGCTCGTGGAGGGAGGCGAGGGCGGGGAGGTCTCCGGCTTCCAGGTGCGTTTGGAAGAGGGCGGCGAGCTGGTCGGGGGTGGTGGCGGCCGGGGCCGTGGGGTGTGTGGTTGTGGGCCGGTCGCCCCAGCCGGCCTGGGCGATGAGGTCGTGCCAGTCCGGCAGGGCGCCGTGCGGGAGACGGCGTCGCAGGAGCTGACCGGGGAAGCTGAGGGGGGAGGCCTTGGCGGGGTTGGCCAGGGCCTGGGCGATGATCGCGTCGGCTATCGCGTAGCCGAGATCCTCGCGCGGGAAGGCGTCGTGGACCCGCTCGGCGAAGCCGTCGGGCAGCGCGTCCCTGCCGCGGCCCATGACGTCGAGGGCGATGCCCGCCTGGGCCAGGCCCACTTCCGGGCCCTTGCGCGCGGCGATGCCGTCGGAGGTGTGCAGGGCGACGGCGTCCCACACCACCGCGACCGTGTCCTCGTCGGCGCCGTGCTCCCGCAGGAAGGTGGCAGCGAGATCGGCTCCGTCCACCTCGAACCGCTGGTCGCCGTTGCCCTCCTCGGTCAGGCCGAGGTCGTGGAGCACGCAGCCGAGGAACAGCCGCTCGTCGTGGTAGTCCGCGTCCGCCCGCAGGCCCCGCCGCTCCGCGAGCCCCCGGGCGAAGAGGTAGCCGCGGACGCTGTGCCGGAAGAGGAACGGCTCCTCCGTCTCCTCGGCGAACCGCAGCGCCGCGACGGCCAGTTCACTGCGTGGCAGCTCGAACTCGGTGGTGGCAGGGCCGGACAAGGTGTGGTTCATGGTCGGGGCTCCTCGTTGGGGAACGGAACGCTCCGATCCTGCGGGCATCCGACGGGGCCCGCGAGTGGCAAGAATGCCGTAGTACGTAAAGTTCTGGCCATGCACGTCGTCGCGGTCCTCGCCCTGGATGGTGTCCTGCCGTTCGAACTGTCGCTGCCCGGCCAGGTCTTCGGCGGGGTGAGCCAGGCGGGCGGTCCCGCGCACTACGAGGTGCGCGTGTGCGCGGCGGGAGGGAGTGTCACCACCGCACCCGAGCACGGGTCCTTCCTGCTGCGCGCCCCGTACGGTCTGGAGGCCGTGGCCGAGGCGGACACCGTGATCGTCCCCGGCCACGCCGGGTTCCTGGACCCGGTGCCGGCCGCGGTGCGCGAGGCGCTGTCGGCGGCGGCCGGCCGCGGGGCTCGCATCGCCTCGCTGTGCATCGGAGCGTTCACCCTCGCCGCCGCCGGCCTCCTCGACGGCCGCCGCGTCACCACGCACTGGCAGTACGCCGCCGAGCTCGCCCGCCGGCACCCGCTCGTCGACGTCGATCGCACCGCGCTGTTCATCGACCACGGTGACCTGGCGACCTCCGCCGGCATCGCCGCAGGGCTCGACCTGTGCCTCCACCTGGTCCGCCGAGACCTCGGCGCCGGTATCGCCGCCGCCACCGCCCGCCGAACCGTCATGCCGCTCCAACGCGACGGCGGACAGGCGCAGTTCATCGAACACCCCGTGCTCGGAGGCGCCACCGCGGCCCTCCAGCCCACCCTCGCCTGGCTGGAGCGCAACCTCCACCGGCGGCTCACCCTCGCGGACATCGCGGGCCACGCCGCCCTGAGTATCCGCAGCCTCAACCGTCGCTTCCGCGCACAGACCGGCACCACACCCCTGCAGTGGCTGCTGCGCGCCCGCGTCGACCGGGCCCGCGAACTCCTCGAGACCACCGAGCTGTCCGTCGGCCAGATCGCCGACCGCACCGGGCTGGGCACCCCCGCCACTCTTCGGCACCACTTCCACCGCCTGGTCGGCACCTCCCCGCAGACCTACCGGAGGACGTTCCACTCGCCGAAGTAGGCCCAGGCCGGGACCTTCGTTCGCGCGGTGCGGCGAAGCGCCCGGTGCGCCGGTCCGCGGCTTCCGTTCGCCGCCCGTGTGCGCCTTGTGCCCCGGTCGCTGCCGCGCCCGCTCCGGGGCTGTGGCCCGCCTGGCGGGCGCTCCTGTTGCGCGTTCGAGTGATGACCCTACAATCGCCCCCATGTGGTCTTTGCATAGTGCAAGGAGTTTCGGGCGGTCGAATCGGCTGCGGGCCGTGTGGTCCTCTCGCCGGGGCCTGCTGGTGCTCGAACACGCGGTCGGCGGCGGCTACGCGCTCGGGTTCCTGCTGCTCCTGCTGGTCGGCAAGATGGCCGCGACGTCGCTGACGATCGGCATCGGCGGCTCAGGCGGCGTCTTCGCCCCGAGCCTGTTCATCGGCGCCATGCTCGGCTCCGCCTTCGGCCAGAGCGCACACGCGCTGCTGCCGGGAGTGGCAGGCCCCGTCGGCGCCTACGGCCTGGTCGGCATGGGCGCGGTGTTCGCCGGCGCGGCCCGCGCACCGATCACCGCCGTGGTCATCCTCTTCGAACTCACCGGCGAATACACCATCATCCTGCCGCTCATGGCCGCCATCGTGCTGGCCGAACTCGCCAGCCGACGGCTGTCGCCCGACACCATCTACACCGCCAAGCTCCGCCGACGCGGCATCGACCTCGACCAGCCCGCCCCGCAACCGGACCCGGCCCCCCGGCAGCCGGTCCCCGCCGCCACCTAACCCGACAACGCCACCAGAACCGGGCGACGAAGCGCCCAGTGCCCCGCAGCCCCGTCACGAATCCTCCGACCCGACCAGGGACCATGACGACCACCGACCAGCACGTCACCCAGTCCGCACCGGAGACCGCGAACCCCGCGCCCCGCGGAAACCGAACCCTCCGACTGGACCCCGCATCGGACGGCATCCGAGCCACCGCGGCGGTCACCGTGCTGCTCCTGGCCGCGATCCCGCTGGTCGGCCTCACCTCCGGAACGCCGTCGAGGCGCCCGCGACCCGCGCACACGACACCCCTGCCGCGCCAGTGCTGCGCCGGTGTCCACCACTGCCCGGATCCGCATGGTCGCCACCTCCTCTGCCGGCGGCATCCGGGCAAGAGGGCCACGAAAGCCACGGTGCCCGGTCCGGAGCGGGCTGCGGGTCCCGTCATTCCCGAGGGCGCTCCGAACGCCCGGCGCGGGACCGGCGCCGACAACGGCCGACCAGCAGTCCGGTGGGAGCAGAGTGGGCGTGGTGAAGGCATCGCCGTCCAGGACCCACACACCGCGGGCGACCGAGTCGGCGGTGTACCAGGTCCGCCCGTCGGGGGAGAGCTTGATGTCCTGGGGCGTGGAGTCGTTCTGGGGGATTCGACACGACCGCGGAAGCGGTGGCCGATGAACGCCCCCCGGCCGGGTCGGCAGCCGTAGCCGTTCGTCCGTCGGGCACCGGCGTCGTCGGCATGCGGTGACGACCTGTCAACGATGCGGATCGCAGCGGCGTCGGGCCCGCCGTAGCGGCTGGGAGGCCGGCCTGATGTCACTCCCTCTCGCGAGCGGGCCGGGCAGGGTCGGATGAGCGGTCACCAGCCGAGCAGGTCGGCCGGGTGCTGCTCGGGGGCCGACGGTTCTCCGCTCGCTTCGGCGAAAGCGTGCAGGGCGGTGACCAGGCCGGTGCGTTGCCGGGCGGGCATGGCGGTGACGATGCGGGCGATTTCCTCGCGGCGGCGGTCCGTGGCGTCGACGACGGTGCGGGCGCCTGCCTCGGTCAGTTCGATGCGGACCTCGCGCCGGTCCTCGGGGCTGTTCACCCGTGCGACGACACCCGCGGCCACGAGACGCTCGATCATCCGCATCGCCGTGGACGGGTTCACCGCGAGGTACTCGGCCAGGCGCGACATGCTCATCGGTCCGCGTGAGTGCAGCACGACCAGCATCCGGAACTGGGGGAGCGTGAGGGATTCCGCGACCTCCCCCAGGGAGCGGGCGGAGATCGCCACCAGGACCCGGGAAGCGGTGAGTACGGCGGTGACCAGGTCCTCCTCGGCGGGGCCGGAGGACCGGTCACGGGAGGCGCGCGTGGTGGGCTCGTCGGACATGTGTCCTTTTTACCGTCCCGGCGCGTCCGTGCACACGTTCATTCGATCTTCCCGTCACAGCACGGTGGTCTCGCCGCTGCCCCGATTTCACTCGCACGGGGCTGGTGCCCACCACGAGCGACTCTCCGGTCTCTTCCGTCGCCTACGCCATCGAGGCGGCTCTCCACGCCCTGCACGGAGACCTCGCGCTGCTGCTGACCACCCTGGCCCTGGTGGTCGGCCTGGTCGTGGTCGTCACCGCGAACTACTGGCAGCTGGTACGGCGCTTCCCCAAGGCCTTGGCGTCGGCGCGGCGGCCGCCGCCGGTGGGCGATCGGGCCACGGTGGACGTTCCTGCCGATCGGCGCGGGCCTGTACGAGCGCTGGGTGCGGGCCGGCAGCCCGAGCGGAATCGAGGACGTCGAGCGGAAGGCCGAAGCGCAGTGACGTGACGGACCGCGCAGGACCGCAGCGCGGGGTCATCGGCTGCCACGGGGACGCGGCGGGGGACCGGGAGGACACCGAGCACCGCTTCTCGCTGCGGCCCGGCCCGGCACCTCGGCGGCGCTCATCGCAGTGGCCCGGCGTTCGTTGCCGCCGCAGCGTGCGCCTGGCGTCCAATCCGCCCGGTATCGGCGCACGCACTGTCGTGCTCGGCGTCGCCTGCCGCATCTTGGCGGGATGCCTCGGTGCCCCAGCGGCTGGGCGTCTCGTGGCCGGTCGGGAGAGCGGAGGCGGTGTGCGTGTTGTTTTTCGTACTCCAGTGCCGTTTAACTGTCCTGCGGTCAAGGGCGGTTACGCGGGTACCGGGGGGCGGATGGTGGATGTAGGGGTGTGTTTTCGGCTTGCTGAGGACGAGGTGTTCCTGTATTCACCTTGCTCCTCCCCGGGGGTGCACGGTGGCGCGCATGCGGTGCTGGCTGGATCGGTCACCGGATGTATCTAAATCACGCTAAAGGCGGGGCGGCATATCGCTGTAGTATCGGGCTCCACTTGGCCCAATCCGGTGACACTACCTTGAGCGACGCGGGGCTAGAGCTCTTGGGTCATGGATGTGCCGGGCCATGTGGAGAGTGAGCTTCGTACTGTGAAAAGACTTGTGGGCCGTATGCATTGCCTCGAACGCAGATTTTGCAACCACCCGTCCGGCCCCCGCAATCCACCCGCCAAATCCCAAAAGCGTTATGAGGCCACTGGCGGCGGGTGAGCCGGAAGCCGCAACGATGCTACCCCACACGACGGCGGCGGTGATCGCGAGCGAGGGGAGGAGGACGGGCCAGAATAGCCCACGAGCTGTCTTTACGAGGAAAGACCTGTCGTATTGAAATAGATCTTTCGATATTTCTGCATAGTCATCTTTGTCGAGCAGATCGCGCGGATCGAAAACGCCGGCGAGCAAATTTCGCCAAGTCTCGCCTTGCTGGTAGAGGCCATTGGCCATCGAGCGCAGTAGCTTGTCGCCGCCAAGCCTATCCGTCTTGGTCCTCTGAATATCGGCGCTCCATGCCAAGAGTGACTGTGAAACAACGTCGGCAGAGTAAGGGGGGAATGATGTCGAGAGTTCTTTTAATTCTCGACATATTTGATGGATTCTGGACCCGAAGACCTGAACGAGCTGCTCGGGTTTACCGCTGGCGCACTTAATTGTGCGAGACATGGAACGCCCCAGCTTATAGGCGTTGCCCACTCTTCGGTCCGTTGCCTGCATCCAGCCCAGGACTTCGATATGCAGGTCGTTCAGGGAAAGGAGGAGATGATTTGCGGCGCTCTCGTCATTGATGCGCAGCGAAGACAGCCTTCGGCGAGCGTCGGCTGTCGATGGCAAAGCGCCCGAGAAGGTAAGAGATCCAGCTATGCGACGCAGTGCCGTATCTACGGTGTCGAGGTAAATTTCAATGCGCTTCCGCGTGGAGACGTCCCTGTCTCTCGCCAGGTCTTCGGGTGCCTCCGTCAGGTGATGATCCGGATGTTTGAGTGCTTGCCCCTTGCTTGCGTAGTGGTAAGCATCATTCATTGACCAGCCTGCCTGGAATGCCGTCGTTATGTAATCGGTAATTAGCGCCTGGTCTTGAGGAGATTCCGCCTGCGAGGGTGTGTGTCCATCCGGGGCTGGCTGCACAAATTTGGCAGTCAAGAGTTGCGTCATATGATCACCCCGCGCCTGGCTCTGGCAGATATTATGCGGGCCGCATTGAAAACTGCGGGAAGCGGTTTGACCGCTTCCCGCAGCTCTTTCAGGCTACTTCTGGTGCGTATTGCTTGCCAGTCGAGCTGGTCCGGAGGCGCCGGCTCGGCCGCAGGGCCGCGGCTGGCGCTGGTATGGGACCTGCGAGGTGTTGGCAGCGATCGTGTTCGTCGCCACTTCGGGCTGCACCTGGCCGAGCTGTCACCGCGTGTCGGTCCCTCCGGGGCGACCGTTCGCACCTCGACCGGTCCAACTCGCCGACGGGAGGATCGTCGCGGATGGACGACCCGGAGGCGCGGGTGACGGACGCCAGGCCAGCGTGGGCGGCGAGGGTCGGCGCTCGGGAAGGCGCGATATCGACGAGGCTCCGGGCGGCGGTCCTGACCTCGATGCCGGGCGGCGAGATCAGGACCGGGGGAAGGGAGTGGGCCTCGGCGTGAGCCTCGGTGCCACCGAACAGCTCCCGGAGGCCGAGCGGCACCTCTACAACCAGGGCTACCTGGAGGACCTGTTGGCCGTCCAACTCGGCGGCCGGGCCGCGGAACTGATCGTCTTCGGTGAGGGCTCCAGCGGCGCCGCGAACGACCTCGCCAACGCCACCGTCGTCGCCACCGTCGTCGCCACCCCGATGGTCCGCCTGGTCGATGTTCGGGCGCATCGGCTCATTCACACCGCACGCCGAGCGGCCGCGGCGGGCCGCCACGGGTCACTGCTCGGTGTCCCCCGCCGCCTCGTAGGTCTTCGTCCAGACTGCGCCGCAGCGGCAGTGGTACTGCTCCACGAGTTCGCCGTCGCCGTTCACAGCGAGACCGCCGGACAGCCGCACATGGACGTGATCACTCATGGACAACCAGCCTTTGGTTCGTGCGTCAACGGAGTTTCCCCATCATTCATGAGCCGCGGGAGCACCGGAAGAGCAAAGAGACGGACTCCACATGTGAGAACCCGCGCTCTGCCCGTCCGGTCGCCCTCCGGGACATGTCGCCTTGGTGTTGCCGAGTACCTCCGGCGACGCCGGCAGGAGAGGTGGTGACAGCCCGAGGACGGGTGGGAAGCAGGAACCAGACGCGCGGAGCGCGGAGGCGAGTCGTCGATGTGAATGCGCCGATTCGATCGTCCGGACGTTGCCGTCGTGAGCTCCGCAGCTGCGTGCTCACCGCGACGGTGGCATTCGCCCGTCGTTCCCGTCCGTCGTCCTCAGCGGCCCTGACCGTGACCCTGCGCTCGCGAGGGCCTTGCACAGGCTCAGAGTTTGTAACCGATCTGGCGTAGCAGGCTGTGGCGGTTCGCAGCGTCCTCGTCGTTCTCGACCCCGACCGGCGGTACACCGTCGATCACGCCGATCACGCCTCGGCCCCGGTGGGTGACGGCCAGCAGGACGTCGACCGGGTTGGCGGTCGCGCAGAAGATGACGCACAGCTCGGGCACGAGCTTGACGGCGTTGAGGACGTTGACCGGGTAGCCGCCGCGCAGCAGGATCACGAAGGAGTGGCCAGCCCCGATCGCCTGTGCGTTGCGTACCGCGAGTGGCACCAACTCGTCGTCGTTTCCGGACCGGCGGATCAGGCAGGCGCCGGAGGCCTCGCAGAAGGCGATCCCGAAGCGCAGGTGCGGGCCGACTCCGGCCATTGCCTCGTGCAGGTCCTCCACGGTCTTGATGAAGTGGGACTGGCCGATGATCACATTCACGTCATCGGGCTTCTCGACACTCACCACGTCGAAGGACAATCCGGCAGCGGCCATCAGGAACCTCCCGCTCTCGCTCGTCATCGGACGATGCACGTCGCCCCGATCATGTCCGCCCTACCCTCGTGCCGCTGTGAGGACGCGCGGACGGAGCGTCGCCAAGTCGGCCAGGAAGGCGTCCCGTCAGGGCGAGAGCCGTTGCCGGCCGTCCTGCTCGGGCTCACCGCCGACACCCAGCACGATCCGGAAGCCGCGTCCGCGTTGAAGACCGTCTGGTTGACGGCCGGTGGATCGGCGGAGCCACGGTGGGGGCGCTCAGTGGTGGGGCCCCGGGGGCGGGCCGACGGTGCCGCGATCCGTGGACTTGGTGGTGTCGGTGCGGGTGTCGTCGATGTCGAAGCCGAGTGTCTGGCGGACGGCGACCACTCCGTCCAGCGAGCGGCACATGCCTTCGATGACGGGGATGAGGCTCTTGCGCGCGACCGTGCCGGTCAACGTGACGACGCCGTCATCGACGGTGACCGCGACGGCGTCCGCCGGCAGCCACACCGCAGCACCGGGTGGTCTTCCTCCAGCAGTCCGGCTTCCTTGCGGATCAGGTCGGCCTCGGACACGATGCCGACCGGACGGTCCTGGTCGTCGACGACCGGCACGGCGCTGATCTCGTTGCGGTGGAACAGCCCGACGATCTCCTTGAACGTGGTCTCCCGGTGGGCGACGACGACGTCCCGGGTCATCACGTCCTGCACGGCGCGGTGCTGCATGGCCTGCTCTCCTCCGGACGGTCCGCGGGCGCCGATTCACCCGGGCGCGGCCTCGCGCCCGGGTGGCGCTGACGACGACGGGACCGTGGACGCGGTGGACGACCCCGGTCCACGCCGGGAACTGCCTCGGCACGGCGGTCGCGCGGTGGTGTGGGTCGGGCTACGGGCGTACGACGGCGACCGGGCAGATGCCGTAGTGGAGGAGGCCGTGGCTGACCGATCCGAGGGCCAGGCCGTGGAAGCCGCCCTTGCCGCGTGAGCCGACCACGGCGAGGTCCGCCCGATCGGAGGCGCGGACGAGTTCGGGCAGTGGTTTCCCCCGGACCAGGGTCGTCTCGACCTCGACACCGGGATACCGCTGCCGAAGGGGTACGAGGTGGTCGTCGAGCTGACTGCGGTGCTCGGCTTCCACCGCGTCCGGAGAGGGTTCGGCCTCGGACGGTTCCGGTGCGGTGGGCATGCTCCAGGCCCGCAGGACATGAACCCGGTCGCCGCGCAGGGACGCCTCTTCGAAGGCGAACTCCAGAGCGGCGGTGGAGTGTTCGGAGCCGTCGGTGCCGACGAGGACGCGCCCGTGACCGGTGGTGATCGCGCCGACCACGATCACCGGGCAGGCCGCGTGGCCGGCGACCTGGAGGCTGACGGAGCCCATCAGCAGGTTGCCGAGCCCTCCCTCGCCGCGGGCGCCGAGCACCATGCAGCGCGCCCGCTCTGTTGCATCGCGGAGCACCTCGGCCGGGGAGCCCGGGACCTGGTCGGATTCCACTTCGAGGCCCGGATGGCTCTCCTTGGCGATCGCCACCGCCTCGGCCAGGATCTCCGCGCCCCGGCGGCTGCGGCCTTGGTAACGCCCTGGCGGGAAGAACGGGAAGTCGGCCTCCCAGCCTGGAAGAACATGGGCGATCAGCAA
Organism: Kitasatospora sp. NPDC127060; assembly: GCF_042724935.1. Classification (NCBI taxonomy): domain Bacteria; kingdom Bacillati; phylum Actinomycetota; class Actinomycetes; order Kitasatosporales; family Streptomycetaceae; genus Kitasatospora; species Kitasatospora sp. NPDC127060. The sequence continues at coordinate 2,376 of NZ_JBHXEG010000140.1, read as the reverse complement.
CGGGCACCCGCGCAGCGCCGCCTCGCTCGCGGCCCAGACCAGTGCCCGCAGACTCCGCTCGGAGCCGTCCACTCCCACGATCACGGGGTCAGTCATCACTCCTCCTGCTCCTGGACATCCGCTCCGGGCCGGGCGGTGCTGCCGGGCTTGGGACCAGCGCAGCCGTATCGCCCGGTCGCTTCGAGCGCGCGTCCGAAGTGGCGTCGACGGCGCCTTGCGCTGAAGACCGCCTTCTTCACCTTTCTCCAGACTCCGCCTCGCGGGCGCAGCCTGCCACAGGAGACCCGGCACCGACCCTGCGGCCTCCTGGGTCCTTCGCGGGTCACGCTGCGCTCATGGATCCGGCGGTCCTCGGTCTGCGGGTGGCCGCGATCCTGCCCGCTCTGGCCCGACTGGCCGTCGACGGCCTCGCCCCGACCGGGCACCCGGTCGGGACCGTCCTCGCGCTGTACGCCGGCGGGTTCCTGCTGGTGGCGGTGTTCTCCCGCCGGTACCGGCCTCGGCCGTGGCGGTCCCGGGGTGTCGGCCTCAGTGCGCGGGAGCCGATGCCGGGGCGAGGTGGGCGGTGAACCACTGCGCGGCCAGGTCGGCGGCCTGTTCGAGTGTCCCGGGTTCCTCGAACAGGTGGGTGGCGCCCGGGATGACGGCGAGCTGGTTCTCGCACTGGAGCCGGGCCTGGGCCTGCTGGTTGAGGCCGAGGACCACCTGGTCGTCGCCGCCGACGATGAGCAGGGTGGGGGCGGTGACGGCGGGCAGGCGGGGTCCGGCGAGGTCGGGTCGTCCGCCGCGGGAGACGACCGCCCGGGCGGGGGAGTCGGGCTCCGCCGCGGCCCACAGTGCCGCGGCGGCTCCGGTGCTGGCGCCGAAGTATCCGACCGCGAGGTCGCCGACGTCGCCGCGGCCGCGCAGCCAGTGGGTGGCGTCGGTCAGGCGGCGGGCGAGCAGGGCGGTGTCGAAGACGTTCGCCCGGTCGAACGCCTCCTCCTCGGTGAGCAGGTCGAACAGCAGGGTGGCCAGGCCCGCCCGGTTCAGCTCGGCCGCGACGAAGCGGTTGCGCGGGCTGTGCCGACTGCTGCCGCTGCCGTGGGCGAACACCACGATCCCGGTCGCACCGTCGGGTACGGTCAGCTGCCCGCCGAGCCGTGCCGGCCCGGCGTCCACGACGACTTCCGGATCGTCGCCCCTGGCCGAGGCGGGCTGTGCGGGCGGTCGCGAAGCGGGGTCGGGCGGCCGGCCTCCGCGCGTCCGGGTGGCGGCCTCGTCCAGGCAGGCGATCACCTCGGCGTCGGTGGTCTGTGCGAAGTCCTCGTAGAACTGGCCGATCCCGTAGAAGTCCCCGGGCGTGGACAGCGCCACCAGCTCGTCCGCCGCGTCCGCCAGCCTGCGGGTCCAGCCCGCCGGGGCGACGGGAACGGCGAGGACGACCCGGGCCGCGCCCGAGTCCCTGGCGATCAGGCAGGCCGCCAGCGCGGTCGAACCGGTCGCCACGCCGTCGTCCACCACGACCGCCGTACGGCCGGCGAGCTCGGCCCTGGGCCGGTCACCGCGGTACCGCCGTGCCCTGCGGTCGAGCTCGACCCGCTCCCGCGCCTCCACCTGGGCGAGGTCCTGCTCGGAGGTCCGCGTCGCCCGCATGACCGCCTCGTTGACGATGCGCACCCCGCCCTCGCCGATCGCGCCCATGCCCAGCTCCGGCTGGAAGGGCACGCCGAGCTTGCGCACCACGATCACGTCCAGCGGCGCGTGCAGCACCTTCGCGACCTCGGCCGCCACCGGCACGCCTCCACGGGGAAGCCCGAGGACGACCACCTCCCGGTCCGCGAGGTGTTTGACCCGCTCGGCCAGGCGACGGCCCGCGTCCACACGGTCGACGAAGTACATGACCGGCCCTCCTTCGGATCCGGGGAGTGCGGCATGCCCGGGGCTCCTCGATGGGCTGCCCTCCCAATCCCCACGATCCCCCTCGTGCCGCGCGCGCGCGAACGACCGCGCGCCATGGCCGTCCGTCGGCTCCCGGACGGGCCCCGCGCGACGTGCTGGGGAGGCAGTGGCGAGGGAATGAAAGGAGGTGGGCGCTCCGGCGACCGCATGCCGTCGGCGCAGCCGGATCCGCGGAGCCGGGCCGCCCCCGCGGTTGAGGTGCGCACACTGGAGGTTCCCGTGAGCAGCACTTCCGCGCCGGGTCCCGTAGGACCGGTCGTGGTCGGCACGGACGGCTCGGAGCCCGCCCGCCGGGCGGTGCTCTTCGCCTTGCGGGAGGCGCAGGTGCGCGGCGTCGCCCTACGGGCCGTGCGCGCCTACGGCTCCGGCCGCGCCGACCCCTCGGACCTGGGCACGCCCTCGTGGCCCCGCACGAGCGGCGCACTGCCGACCCAC
>NZ_JBHXEG010000139.1:0-12951 GCF_042724935.1 Kitasatospora sp. NPDC127060 | reverse complement strand
CGGTGGCGGGCACCCGGCCCTGTGCACTTCGCCCCTCGCACGTCCTACGCGTCGACCCCCAGCACCGCCCGGCCGAGCCGCCGCAGGCAGTCGCCGAGGTCCGGCCGGGTGCAGTGCGGGCCGTTCCGCACCCCGTCGTTGACCAGCGAGAACAGCGCGTGCACCCGGATCCGGGCGGCCACCGCGTCGTACTCCGGACGCACCTGTCGCAGCAACCCGACCCAGGTGCGCAGGAAGTCGCGCCGGAAGTCCACCGCGATCCGGCGGTCCGGCGGGGCCAGCCGCTCGGTCTCGCTGAGCATCGCGCCCAGGTAGTCGCCGTTGCGCAGCGCGAAGTCGACGTACGCGCCGAGACCGGCCGCCAGCGCCTCCGCCGGGCTCGCGGCCGTCGCGATCGCGCCGTCCACCTGGTGCCAGAGCCGCTCCCGGCTGCGCACCAGGGAGGCCGCGAGCAGATGGGCCTTGCTGTCGAAGTGCCGGTACACGCTGGGTCCGGATATGCCGACGGCGGCGCCGAGCTGGTCGGTGCTGACGTTGTCGAAGCCGCGCCGGTGGAACAGCCGGACGGCCGCCGCGAGCAGCTCCTCCCGGCGGGCCTGCGGCCTCGGCTGCGGAACCGCCGGTGCCGCCCCGGCGGCGGGCCCGACCCCGGGCCCGGCGGCCGTGCCGTCCAGGGAGACCGCGAGGACGGCCGCGACCAGTTCGCGCAGCAGCGGCTCGGCCCGGCGGGGTTGCGGGGCGGCCGACTGGTAGGACAGCCCGGCGCAGCCGGAGAGTGCCGACCAGCAGAGCAACTCGGCGTCCTGGGCTGAGAGTTCGGGCCGCTCGGTACGCAGCACGGCGACCATCAGGGCGACGTCCGCGCGCAGCTCACGGCGCAGTTCGGCCCGGCGGGCCGGTGGCAGCAGCCGGGCGTCGCGCTGCACCAGGGTGCCGAGCGGGCGGTGGCCGACCGCCACCGCGGCCAGTGCGGCGCCGAGTTCGGCGGTGCTGCCGGCCTCGCGCAGGCCGTCGGCGAGTGCGTCCAGGCCCAACCGGACGGCGCGGTCGAGCAGTTCGGGCTTGCCGCGGAAGTGCCGGTAGAGGGCGGGCGCGGTGATGCCGACCCCGGCGGCGACCTCGGTCATCGACACCTGGTGGTAGCCGCTGCGGTGGAACCGGTCGGCTGCCACGGCGAGGATCTGGGCGCGCCGCCCGGGCGGCCGTCGGACCACCATGGCCTGCCTCCCTCGGATTCGCCCCGCGGCCCGTCCGGACCCCGCCCGAAGGCTAGCAAGGATTCACTTGCCGACCGCTCCGAGCCGGTTTTCCGGGCCCGTTGGCGCTGGACAGTCGAGGCTACCGAGGATTAACTTGTCGGGCCACCACCTGGTACGTTCCGCCTCCGCCGGCCCCACGGCCGGCACCGCCGAAGGGAGCGCCGCCGTGCGCCGCACCGTGTTCAACGAGGACCACGAGGCCTTCCGGGAGACCATCCGGGACTTCATCGCCAACGAGGTCGTCCCGGTCTACGAGAGCTGGGAGGCCGACGGCCACCCGCCCCGCGACTTCTACCGCCAGCTCGGCGAACTCGGCGTCTACGGCATCGAGGTGCCGGAGGAGTACGGCGGCGCGGGCGAGAGCGGGTTCAAGTACCAGGCGGTGATCGCCGAGGAGACCGCCCGGGCGGGCGTGAGCTTCGGATCCTCCGGCGTGCACACCGGGCTGGTGCTGCCGTACCTGCTGGAGTACGCGAACGAGGAGCAGAAGCGGCGCTGGCTGCCCGGCTTCGTCTCCGGCGACATCATGACCGCGATCGCGATGACCGAGCCGGGCGCCGGCTCCGACCTCGCGGGCATCACGACCACGGCCCGGCTCTCCGAGGACGGCACCCACTACGTCCTCAACGGCGCCAAGACCTTCATCACCGGCGGCGTGCTGGCCGACCTGGTCCTCGTGGTCGCCCGCACCGCCCCCTACGACCCGGAGAACCGCCGGGCCGGACTCTCCATCCTGTGCGTGGACACCACCTCGCCGGGCTACTCCGTCGGACGCAAGCTGCAGAAGATCGGCCTGCGCACCTCGGACACCGCCGAGTTGGCGTTCGTCGACGTCAAGGTGCCGGTCGAGGACCTGCTCGGCGAGGAGGGCAAGGCCTTCTCCTACCTGACCCACAACCTGGTGCAGGAGCGGCTGGCGATCGCCGTCGGCGCGTACGCGGCGGCCGCGGCGGCGGTGCGGTTCGCGGTGCAGTACGTCAAGGACCGCAAGGTGTTCGGCAAGGCGGTGGCCGAGTTCCAGAACACCAAGTTCACCCTGGCCGACTGCCAGGCCCAGGTGCTGGCCCAGCAGTCGATGGTGGACCGCGCGCTGGAGCTCTACCAGGACGGCGAGTTGAGCGTCGCGGACGCGGCCGCCGCGAAGCTGTTCTGCACCGAGTCGGCCTCCACCGTCATCGACAAGTGCCTTCAGTTGCACGGCGGTTACGGCTACATCCTGGAGTACCCGATCGCCCGGCTCTACACCGACAACCGGGTGTTCCGGATCTACGGCGGCACCAGCGAGGTCATGCGCAGCATCATCGCCAAGTCGCTGGGGCTGTGAGGGAGTCGCTGCCGCGTGAAGCGGCGGCGTGAAGCCGCCGTCCGAAGCTGCGGCGGGCCGCACCCCCATGGCGGCCCGCCGCGTCCGCCCGTACGGGTCCGCCCGCACGGGTCCGTCCGTATGGATCCGTCCGTATGGGTGGGCGCGCTCGGGGTGCGCTCGGCAGGGTCGGCTCAGTTGGGCGAGCCGTGCTCCGCGCGCCAGGCCTCCCAGCCGGCCGAGGAGGCCACCTTCGCCTCGTGCAGGGCCCGCTGGGCGAGCGCGGTGGGCGGGGTCTCCAGGTTGCGCACCCAGTCGCGGCCCGCGGTGAACAGCGCCGCGCACACCAGCGCCGCACCGGCCGCGCCGAGTACCGAGCCGATACCGGTCAGCGCCACCCCGCCGGCCAGCAGCGAGCGGTTGACCTGGAACCCGTCGAAGATCCTTTGGTTGGTCGCCATGCTTCCACGATGCGGGCAGTCGGCGGGGGCTGCACCTCGGGCGGGCCACATCCGCGGGCGGGCCACATCCGCGGGCGGGCCGCATCCGGCCGCTCGGGGTGCGCGCCGCCGGTGCGTCCGCGAACCTGGGCACACGGCCCGAGGAGGAGGCGGCGCGATGCCCGATCTCGAACAGCTCGCCGTGGAGCACTCCGCCCGGGCGGCCGAGAGCCCGCACGGGCGCAGCGCCCACCTGGTGCTGCACGACGGGGTGCTGCGGCAGACCGTGATCGCGCTGACGGCCGGCACCGCACTGGACGAGCACACCCCGCCCACCGCCGGGAGCGTCCAGGTGCTGCGCGGCCGGGTGGCGCTGACCATCGCCGGGCGGCAGGTGGAGCTGTCCGTCGGCGGACTGGAGCCCGTACCGCAGGAGCGGCACGGGCTGGTGGCCCACGTCGACTCGGTGGTGCTGCTGACGGCCGTCACGGCGTGAGGCCCCCGGCCCGATCCACGGGACAGGCCCTGACGCGTGTCAGGGCGCGGCGGGCGACCCCAGGACGGTGCCGCTGACCAGCCGGAGGCCGCGCAGGAACTCCTGCCCGTTCGGAGCCAGTTCGGGCGCGGCCAGCCACTGGGCCACGTAACCGGCCAGCAAGATCTGGTAGAAGGTGCCGCGGGCCAGCTCCTCCTCGGTGTCCGGGACCTCCGTCACCCCCTGGAACACCGCGGCGAGGCCGAGCCGGCCGTCCTTCTGCGCCGATTCGAAGGCCTTCGCCAGCTCGGGGTTGTGCCCGGCCAGGGCGAGCGCCTCGAACTGGGCCGCCCAGAGCCCCCGGTGCTCGACGAAGACGTCCCGGAGGCCGTTCCAGGCGGCCGCGAAGCGCATCTCCGGGTCGTCCGACACCTGGTTGGCGCCGTACACGACCACCCCCAGGGCCTCACCCATCTCGCCGATCGCCTCGATCATCGCGGCGTTGAGCAGCGCGTCCTTCGTGCCGAAGTGGTAGCCGATCGCGGCGAGGCTGACGCCCGAAGCGGTCGCGATGTCGCGGGCCGTGGTGCGTCCGTAGCCCCTCTCGTACAGGCAGCGCTTGGCGCCGGCCATCAGGTCTTCGCGGTTTCCCATGCCCTGATCCTACGGAGGATCTGCACGGATGTCTTGCACAGATGTCTCGTACGTTCGTCTCGCACGTTCGTATTGGACCAGCGTTTTAGACATATGTACTAGACAAGCGTCTGACACGTCCGTACGGTCTTCCCCATGACCGCAACCACCGGCCGCGCAGGCCGTCGCGAATGGATCGGCCTGGCCGTCCTCCTGCTCCCGACCCTCGTCCTCGCCATGGACATGGGCGTGCTGTTCTTCGCCGTCCCGTACATCTCCACCGAGCTCGCCCCCAGCGGCACCCAGCAGCTGTGGATCATGGACATGTACTCGTTCCTGCTGGCCGGGCTGCTCATCGCGATGGGCGCGCTGGGCGACCGGATCGGCCGCCGGCGGCTGCTGATGGTCGGCGCCGCGGGCTTCACCGGCGCCTCGCTGCTGGCCGCCTGGTCCGGCGGCGCCGAACAGCTGATCGCCGCCCGTGCCCTGCTCGGCATCGCCGGGGCCACCGTGATGCCCTCGACCCTCGCGCTGATCCGCAACATGTTCCACGACCCCAAGCAGCGGCAGATCGCCCTCGGCGCCTGGGGCGGCGTCCTCACCACCGGGGCCACCCTCGGTCCGGTCGCCGGCGGACTGCTGCTCGACCACTACTGGTGGGGCTCGGCCTTCCTGGTCGCCGTCCCGGTGATGGTCCTGGTGCTGCTGACCGCGCCCGTGCTGCTGCCCGAGTACCGCACCACCGCTCCCGCCGGCCGCTTCGACCTGCCCGGCGCCGTGCTCTCGCTCGCCGCGATCCTCCCGCTGGTCTACGGGGTCAAGACGCTCGCGGTGGACGGCTGGAGCCCGCTGCCCGCCCTCGCCGCCGCGGCCGGACTGCTGTTCGCCGCCGCCTTCGTCCGGCGCCAGCGCACCGCCACGAACCCGCTGATCGACCTGAGCCTGTTCCGGATCCGCACCTTCAGCGGCGCGATCAGCGTCAACACCCTCGCCATGTTCGCGATGATGGGCTTCGCCCTCTTCACCTCGCAGTACCTGCAGTTGGTCGAGGGCATGAGCCCGTTCACCGCCTCGCTCTGGTCGCTGGTGCCCAGCGTCGGCGTCGGCGCGGCGATCGGGATCAGCTCGGCGCTGGCCGGCAAGGTCCGCCCGGCGGCCCTGATGGGCGGCGGCTTCGTGGTCGGCGCGGCGGGCTTCGCGATGATGACCCAGGTCGGCCCGCACTCGCCGCTGGCACTCATCCTCACCGCGGCGGGCGTCCTGGCCGCCGGCACCGTCGGCACCATGACGATGACCGCCGAGATGGTCGTCTCCGCCGCCCCCGCCGAACAGGCCGGCGCCGCCTCCGCCACCTCCGAGACCGCCGTCGAACTCGGCAGCTCGCTCGGCATCGCCCTGCTCGGCGCGGCCGGAGCCGCGGTCTACCGCCACCAGCTGGACGGCGCCCTCCCGGCGGGCGTCGACGGCCCGGCCGCCGGCACCGCGCAGGACACCCTCGGCGGCGCCGTCTCCGTCGCGGCCCACCTGCCCGGACGGCTCGGCCCGGACCTGCTGGAGACCGCCCGCCGTGCCTTCACCGACGGCTTGCACGTCGCCGCCGTCGTCGGCCTCCTCTTCGCCCTCGGCGCGGCCTTCCTCGCCTACCGCCTCCTGCGCCACCTCCCCGCCGCCGCCCCGGCCGCCCCGGCCGCCCCGGTGACCCCGGTGACCCCGGAGCCCGCCACGGTCTGACCTGCCAGCGCCCGACGATCCACGCGAGTCATCGAGAGCCCCCACCCGATCCCGGGCGGGGGCTCTCCGCCGTACCCACGTCTGACACCGGGCGAGCACCCGGGCACGGCGGGCACAGCTGGTGCCCGGGCACCTGAACGGCCGGCGGCCCGACCAGGAGATCCATTGCCGCGTACGCGCCACGCTCCTACGGAGCGAGCCATGGAAGGGGCTGGCTGCTGGACAGACACGAAGAGTCAAGCCCATCGACTTCCCATGCGTCGGGCAACGGCGGGAGCAGCATCGGGGGCCGGATCAGGCAACGGCTGGGCCGCGCACAGAAAGTCGGGCCCGTCGACTTCCCGTGTCGCCGGACCGGCCTGGAGCGGGGCAGCGCCGGCGACGGGCGCGCGGTGGCTGCGGGCGCGGAGCGCGCAGGAAGTCGGAGCGGCCGACTTCCTGGGCGGCGACGGTGGCTGGGGCCCCGTCCTGGAGGGAGGGCGCTTCAGAGGGCGTGTCAGGGTGGGGGGATGGGGATTGGACACGGGCGGGTGCGCGGGAGTTACGACGCGGTGGCGGAGGAGTACCTGGGGCGGATCGGGGGCGAGTTGGCGCACAAGGTGGTGGACCGGGCGCTGCTGGGGGCCGTCGCGGAGGAGGCGGGCGACGGGGTGGTGGCGGACCTGGGGTGCGGACCGGGGCACGTCGCCGGGTGGCTGGCTGAGCGGGGCGCGCGGGTGGTCGGGATCGACCTGTCGCCGCGGATGGTGGAGCTGGCCGGGCGCGAGCACCCGGAAGCCGAGTTCCGGACCGGCGACCTGCTGGCGCTGCCCGCCGCCGACGGAGAGTTCGCGGCGGCCGTGGCCCTGTACTCGGTGATCCACCTGGAGCCGGGCGAGCTGCTGCCCGCCTTCGCCGAGATGCTGCGGGTGCTGCGGCCCGGCGGACTGCTGCTGGTCTCCTTCCATCTGGGCGAGGAGGTGCGGCGCCTGGAGGAGTGGTGGGGCCACCGGGTCGACGTGGACTTTCACTTCCTGCGCACCGACGACGTCGCCGCACGCCTCGCCGAGGCCGGGTTCGCCGTCGAGGCGCGGCTGGAGCGGGAGGGCCTGCCCGAGGAGGCCGACACCCGGCGCGGCTACCTGCTGGCGCGACGGCCGCGGTGACCGTCCACCCGGGGGTGGACTGCGATCCGTCCACCCCCGGGTGCGTGCCGCGGGGGCGCGGCCGGAGGACCGTGGAGGGGTAGTCCGCGACCGTCAGGAGCCCCCTCATGTCCCTGCCGTCCCTCCTCTCCCTGCTCGGCGTCCTCTGCTGGGTCGGCTACGAGCTGCTGCTGCGCCGCCGCGAGGACAGCGCGGCCGGCAGCTGGCGCGCGGACGACCGCGACCGCGGCTCGACCCGGCTGCTGCTCACCTGTTACGTCGCGTCCGTGCTGGTGGTGGTGCTGCTCGAACGCGCCGACGTCGGCGTGCTGCCCACCGGGCCGCGCTGGTTCGGGGTCGCGCTGGTCGCCGCCGGGCTGGCCCTGCGCGCCTGGGGCATGCGGACCCTCGGCCGCTACTACACCCGCACCCTGCGCACCGTCGACACCCAGCACGTGGTCCGTACCGGCCCGTACCGGCTGATCCGCCATCCGGGTTACACGGGCAGCCTGCTGGTCTGGGCCGGCTACGCACTCGGCACCGGCGGCTGGGCGGCGTCCCTGCTGGTCACGGCGATGCTGCTCGGCGCGTACGGCTGGCGGATCGCCGCCGAGGAGCGGCTGCTGCTCGGCGCCTTCGGCCCGGCGTACGCCGACTACCAGCGGGTTTCCAAGCGGCTGGTGCCGTTCGTCTACTGATGGGCTACTGACGGGGCAACGGCGGGAATCACCGGACGGGCCCTGGCGGTCCGCTCGAACGGCACCTGGTTTTCGGCCAGCGTTTCCCGGCCGGTGTATCCGTTCGGCGTGAGGGCCAGGCATACTGGCGAGCATGGGCGCTCGCGCCCCCCGTGACTCTAGACAAGAAGGGACCGGTGGCCAGGGATGCTGCGGAACGGTCTTGAGCCCTGGCACATCTTGGTGGTGCTGGCGGTCGTAGTCCTGCTGTTCGGATCGAAGAAGCTGCCGGAGATGGCGCGCGGCCTCGGAAAGTCGATGCGCATCCTGAAGGCGGAGACCAAGGCGATGCGCGAGGACGGCGACCAGACGGACGCCGGCACCGCGCAGAGCACGGCCGCCCCCCAGCAGGCCGCCGACCGCCCGGCCGTCACGCCGACCAACGTGACCAAGGCCACCGAGACGAAGCCCACCGAGACGACCGCCTGAGTCGCCCGAGCTTCCGTCGAGCCCCCCGGTGAATCCACCGGGGGGCTCGACGCTTTCCGTTCCACCTCCGTTCCGTTTCCGTTCCGCCCCGCCCCGCCCCGCCCCGCCCGGGCGGAGTAGTCGGGCGGGCGCGGCGCGCCCGGGTCGAGCAGGCTGGGCGGGATGTCCGAGAACCCTTCTCCCCCGCCCACCGACCTCCGGGCCGCGGCGTGGCTGCTGGGCGCGTTCGCGCTGCTGACGATCGGGTACTTCACGCTGCCGCTGGAGTGGTTCGGCGACCGTCGTCCGGCGCTGAGCTGGGCGGTCTTCATTGGGGCGATGGGAGGCCTGACCTGGCTGATGGTCGCGAAGATCGTCGGGGCGATGCGGGGCACCGCGAAGCGGCCGGTGGTCTGGCTGGCCTTCCTGATCTTCCTGGCGATGATCATCTTCTCGGCGTCGTACTACGCGCTGGGCTCGCACAAGGCCGAGTTCGCGGGACTGGAGACGCGGTTGGACGCGCTGTACTTCACGGTCGTGACGATGGCGACGGTGGGGTACGGGGACATCACGCCGGCCGGGCAGACGGCACGGCTCATGGTGGTGCTGCAGATCGGGTACAACTTCGTGTTCCTCGCGGCGGCGGCCGGGACAGCGTCCCGGGCGATCCGCGGGAACGTGGAACGGCGGATCCGGCGCGACGGGTGAATCCGGCACGGGGGGCCTGCCTCAGCCGCCCTCGTCGGGCGGCGGCGGGGTGGCACGGAGGGCGGTGACGACGTCCGGGGCGACGGTCGCGATCGCCAGCGCGAGAAGGACGGCGAAGGCGGCTGGGATCAGGAACCGCACGTGGCGTCCCGGTCGCGCTCGGCGTCGAGGAGGAGAAGGAGGAGGAGGAGGGAGAGGAGGTTCAACAGCGTCGACGCGGGCGGCGTGTTGAAGCGGACCAGGGCCCGGCCGTCGGGTCTTGCCGGTGGCGGCCGAGGGGAAGATCAAGCCGAACTTCCGGCCGCGCTCCTGCACTTCGGTGAGGAGCGTACGAATGCGCTCGTCGGTGCAGTGCCGGACCCGGGGGCGTCGGCGTGCTGCCAGGCGTTCACCAGCAGCTCACCGAGGGCGAGTTCGGCGTCGAAGGCGGCGGAGGGGTGCCAGCCGGAGCGGCTCATCGCGCCGCGGAGGGACTGGCGGGAGGGCGTGTGGACGGAGGAGGGCGTGTGGACGGAGGAGGCCGCCCTCCTGTGAGCCGTCCCGCTCCCCCACAGGGTTTTCCACAGGGTGTGGACAACCCTGTGGTTCAACCGTGGGTGGTGTCGATGACGCAGAAGCGGTTGCCGTCGGGGTCGGCGAGGACCACGAAGTCCGGATCCTCGGGGTAGAGGTCCCAGTCCACGGGCTGAGCGCCGAGGGCGAGCAGGCGGTCGACCTCGGCGGCCTGGGCGACGGCGTCGCCCGCGTAGAGGTCGAGGTGGACGCGGGGGTGGTCCTGGACGGGGGACTCGCTGTAGCCCAGGGCGAGCTGGACGGCGGTGCCGCCGTCGGCGGGGACCAGCACCGTCCAGTCGTCCCCGACCAGGCCGTCGCGCGGCACGTAGGCGAGCGCGGCCGACCAGAAGGCGACCGCGCGGGGCACGTCGGCGACACCCAGGACGAGGGATCCGATCGTCAGCACGGCGCCATTATGACGTGACGTCAGCCTTGCTGCGGCGGGCGTAGGCCCGGGCCGCGCGGACCCGGTCGCCGCAGCGGGTCGAGCACCAGTGGCGGGCGGCGTGGGTGCGGACCAGGAAGCGCAGGCACGGGCTGGCGCTGCAGGCGGCGAGGCGTTCGGCATCCGGGCCGGCGAGCAGCTCGGCGGCGTCGGCGGCGATGACGGCCATGGCGTGCACGGCGACCCGGTCGGCCGGGTGGGCCAGGGCGCGGTACGGGCCGTGCGGCTCGTCCCAGCGCAGCAGGGCGGCCGACGAGGTGGCGGTCAGTGCGGTGTTGAGCGCGTCCACGGCCTCGGGCGGCGGCACGGTGCCGTCGACGCGGGCGGCGAGCAGGACCCGCAGGTGGGCCCGCAGTTCGCGCAGGCGCCCCGTGCAGTACTCGTAGACCTCCGCGCCGGCGGGGGCGAGGCCCCGTTCGGCCAGCCACCGGGTGGCGTCGGCGGGGGTGGCCAGCAGGTCGAGGCGGCCGGCCGTGAGCGCGAGGTCGCTGTTGGCGAAGTCGAGGGCGACGTGCTGCTCCGAGCCGGGTGCGGGCGGCGGGGCGGTGAGGGCGGCGTTCACAGTTCTCATGGTAAACCTTGCGCTCCCCCATGAGGGAGCGTTAGGTTTCGTCACGTCAAACCATGACTTTCTCCGTGAGGTGAACCAGCATGTCGACCATTCGCGTCTTCGGCGGTCCGACCGCCCTCATCGAGTTCGGCGGCCTCCGCCTCCTCACCGACCCGACCTTCGACGAGCCCGGCGACTACCCGCGCGGCGGCGGCCGCGCCCTGACCAAGACCGCGCCCTCCCCCGTCACCCCCGCCGACATCGGCCCGGTCGACGCCGTCCTGCTCTCCCACGACGAGCACCCGGACAACCTGGACACCTCAGGCCGCGCATTCCTGCCGACCGTCCCGCTCGTCCTCACCACCACCAGCGGCGCCGACCGGCTCGGCGGCACCGCGCGCGGGCTCGCCCCCTGGGAGTCCGTGGAACTGGCCCGACCGGACGGCGGCACCGTCACCGTCACCGCCGCGCCCGCGCTGCACGGGCCCGAAGGGGCCGAGGCGGTGCTCGGCCAGGTGATCGGCTTCGTACTCACCGCGCCCGACCTGCCGAGCGTCTACGTCAGCGGCGACAACGCCTCGCTGCCGTTGGTCAAGGAGATCGCCGACCGGTTCGGCCCGATCGACACCGCCGTCCTGTTCGCCGGCGCCGCCCGCCCCGGGCCCTTCGACGGCGCACTGCTCACCCTGGACAGCGCCCAGGCCGCCGAGGCCGCCGCCGTGCTGGGCGCACGGCGCGTGGTACCGGCGCACTTCGACAGCTGGGGACACTTCACCGAGGGCCGCGCGGACCTGGAGGCGGCGTTCGAAGCGGCCGGACTCGGCGACCGGCTGCAGTTCTCCTGACGGGCCCTGACGCCCGGTCCCCTACCAGTCGTCCTGGTTGTCGGCGGTGGCGGAGGCGTGCAGGGTCGCGAACAGGGCGCCCAGGCGGGCGTTCCAGTTGGCGTAGGTGGGGGCGTCGATGGAGTGCTTCTTGGCCAGGTCCCTGATGGTCTTCTGGGCGGTCTTGAGCTCCTGGGCGGCGTCGTCGGGATTGCCCTCGTTGACCCGGGCGAGGGCGTCGTCGAGGGTCCGCAGCAGGTCCGCCTGCTTGTCGCGTTCCCTGGTGATCGGAGCCTGGGCGACGGCCTGGCGGAAGGACTGGAGCTGGAGCGCCGCGGGCTGGTTGCGCGGAACGGGCTGGGTCGCGGCCGGGAGCCCTGCCGGGGTGGTGGGGGCGGGGGTGCCGGTCGAGGGCGCGGACGGGGTGGCGGGGGCGGTCGCCGACGGCTTGCCGGCAGTGGCGGCCGGGGGCTTGGTGGCGGCCGCGTTGCCCGTCGGCTCGTCGAAGGCGGTCACGGCCAGGGCGACGGCCCCGGCGAGGCCGGCTATGCCCAGGGCGCCGAGGACGAGCGGCTTGCGGCGGCTCCGGGCAGGCGCGGCGGACGCGGCGGGCCGCGGGGCGGCGGGGTGCCCGGCGGGGGGCATCGCCGGGAGCGCGGCCATCACCGAGGTCGCGGCCGGAGCCGGGTGGCGCGGCGCCTGGGGCGGGAGCAGCGCGGTGTGCTGCTGGTCCGGGAAGGCCGGGGCCACCGGCGGCAGCAGCTGGGTGGCGGCCGAGGTGGTGGCGAGCAGCTCGGCGGTCGGGTCGCCGACGGCCAGGCCCGGGACGGTGGAGAGGAGTTCGGCGCGGGCGGCGGTGGCATCGGCCGGGCGGTGGGCCGGGTCCTTGGCCAGCAGGCGCAGCACCACGGCGTCCAGCCCGGGCGGCAGGCCGGGGCGCCGTGCGGACGGCGGCTGGGGCTGCTCGCTGACGTGCTTGAAGGCGATCGCCACCGGGGCCTCGGCGGTGAACGGGGTCTCGCCGGTGAGCATCTCGGTCAGCACGCAGCCGACCGCGTACAGGTCGGTGCGGCCGTCCAGGGCGGAGGCGGTCGCCTGCTCGGGCGAGAGGTAGGCGGCCGTGCCGAGCACGCTCGCGGTCTGGGTCAGGTTGCTCGACGAACCGGCCCGGGCGATGCCGAAGTCCACCACCTTCACGCCGCCGTCATCGGTGATCATGATGTTGCCGGGCTTGATGTCCCGGTGCACCAGCCCCGCCGCGTGCGCGACCGCCAGCGCCTCGCAGACCGCCGCCGCGATGCCGACCGCGCGCTCCACCGGCAACTGCGGCTGCTGGGCCAGGACCGCGGCCAGGGAGCGGCCGTTCACCAGCTCCATCACGATGAACGGGGTGCCCTGGTCCACACCCGAGTCGAAGACCATGACGATCCTCGGGTGCACCAGCATGGCGGCGTGCTGCGCCTCGCGGCTGAACCGCTCGGCGAAGCGCGGGTCGTCGGCCAGGCCGCCGTTGAGGATCTTCACGGCCACCTGGCGGCCGAGCACCCGGTCGACGCCGCGCCAGACGGTGGCCATGCCGCCGACGCCGAGCATCTCGACGAGTTCGTAACGCCCGTTCAGCGCCCGTCCGATCACCTGGAGCTCCCCTCACGTGCGGCCTCCGGGGTCCCGGGCGGCCTCGTGCACCTGTGCACGATAGCCGCCCCGCCCCAGGGCCCGAGGGGGTGGCGGCCGGGGGACCGGGCAGCGGTCCCCCGAC
>NZ_JBHXEG010000138.1:0-13106 GCF_042724935.1 Kitasatospora sp. NPDC127060 | reverse complement strand
ACCCGCCGTAGCGCAGTTGCCGACTGGCAAAGCTGCTTACTTGCTCCCACGCTTCGCGAGGCTGTGCTTACTTGCTCCCACGCTTCGCGAGGCTGTGCTTACTTGCTCCCACGCTTCGCGAGGCTGCGCTTACTTGCTCCCACGCTTCGCGAGGAAGGCCTCGACCTCGTCGCGGATCTCCGGCGTGTCCAGCCCGCGCACCGTCATGGTGGTGCGGCGGCGCAGGACGTCGTCCGTGGTGTACGCCCACTCGTTCTCGGCCGCGTAGGCGACCTGCGCCCAGACGTCCGGACCGTCCTCGTGGATCGGCCGGCCCAGCTCCGGGTTCTCGTCGATCATGCGGGCGATCTCGAAGGAGAGGGTGCCGTAGTGGCTGGCCAGGTGCTTGGCGACCAGCGGCTCCATCCGCGAGCCCGGCTCCCGGTCGATCAGCAGGCGGTGCGCCACCGCGTTCGGCGCGCCGACGCCCGGCAGCGGGACGGTCGGGGCGATCGGGGACATGTCCTCGCCGAGGCTGGTGCCGGGCACGTGGGCCAGCTTCTCCAGCACGGCGCGGCCGATGTGGCGGTAGGTGGTCCACTTGCCGCCGGAGACCGACAGCATGCCGCCGCGGCCCTCGGTGACGACGGTCTCGCGCTTGGCGGCGGCGGTGTCACCCGGGCCGCCGGGCAGCACGCGCAGGCCGGCGAAGGAGTAGGTGATCAGGTCGCGGTCGAGGTGCTCGTCGCGGATCGCGTGCGCGGCCTCGCCCATGATCTGGTCGATGTCCGCGTCGGTGGCCCGGACGTCCTTCGGGTCGCCGGTGTACTCCTCGTCGGTGGTGCCGAGGAGGACGTGGTCCTCCCACGGGATGGCGAAGGAGACGCGGTACTTGTCGATCGGGATGGTCAGCGCGGCGCGCCACGGCGAGCGGCGCTTGACCACGACGTGGGCGCCCTTGGAGAGGCGGATCGACGGCGCGGCGCCGGCGTCCTCCATCGTGCGCAGGTGGTCGACCCACGGGCCGGTGGCGTTGAGCACCAGGCGGGCGTTGACGCCGAACTCGGTGCCGTCCAGGCGGTCGCGCAGCTCGGCGCCGGTGACCCGGCCGCCGGTGAAGCGCAGGCCGGTGACCTCGGCGTGGTTGAGCACCACGGCGCCGGCGTCGACGGCGGCGCGCACGGTCATCACCGCGACGCGCGAGTCGTTCATCTGGTGGTCGCCGTAGACGGCCACCGAGCGCAGGCCCTCGGTGCGCAGCGCGGGCACCTGCTGGGCGGCGTGGGCGGCGGTGGAGACCCGGCCCATGCCGTCGCGGAAGGCGGACAGCGCCGAGTACAGGAACACGCCGGCGCCGAGCTTGGCCGCGCCGTGCGGGCCGCCCTTGTAGACCGGCACGAAGAAGGTCAGCGGGTTGACCAGGTGCGGGGCCACGTCGGTGGAGAGCGCGCGGCGCTCCTTGTGGTTCTCCGCGACCAGCTTGACCGCGCCGGTCTGCAGGTAGCGCAGGCCGCCGTGGACGAGCTTGGAGGAGGCGCTGGAGGTGGCGCCGGCGAAGTCGCCGGCGTCGACCATGGCGACCTTCAGGCCGGCCTGGGACGCGGTCCAGGCGACGGCCGTGCCGAGGATGCCGCCCCCGATCACCAGCAGGTCGTAGGTGGCCTTGCCGAGCAGCTCACGGGTCTCGGCGCGGGAGGCGGTGCGGCCGGCGGTGCGCTCGGCGCCCAGGGTCGGGATGGTTGCCATGGTGGTTGTGTACGGCGCGCTGGTCGGGCGGCGCCGTTACTCCTCTCGTGTGCGGTGCGGCCCCTACGAGAGAGGCCGGTCGGCCCGGTGCGGCGGGCCGGTGAAACGCGGTGACGCCCGTTGCCGGAACAGCGGGCGGCCGGCCGGGGCCCGGGGCCCCGACCGGCTGGTCGGTCAGTTGTTCTCTTCTTCCTCCACCCAGCCCATGGTGCGCTCCACGGCCTTGAGCCACTTCTTGTACTCACGCTCCCGGGTGGCCTCGTCCATGCGCGGGGTCCACTCGGCGGCGCGGTGCCAGTTGGCCCGCAGGGTGTCGAGGTCGTTCCAGAAGCCGACGGCGAGTCCGGCCGCGTAGGCCGCGCCGAGGGCCGTGGTCTCGGCCACGTACGGGCGCTCGACCGGGGCGTCCAGGACGTCGGCGATGTTCTGCATGAGCAGGTTGTTGCTGGTCATGCCGCCGTCGACCTTCAGGGCGGTGAGCTCGACCCCGGAGTCCTTCTGCATGGCGTCGACGACCTCGCGGGTCTGCCAGGCGGTGGCCTCCAGGACGGCCCGGGCCAGGTGGCCCTTGGTGACGTACCGGGTCAGACCGGCGATCACACCGCGGGCGTCGGAGCGCCAGTACGGGGCGAACAGGCCGGAGAAGGCCGGGACGAAGTAGGCGCCGCCGTTGTCCTCGACCGTGTTGGCGAGGGTCTCGATCTCGGCGGCGGTGGAGATGATGCCGAGCTGGTCGCGCAGCCACTGGACGAGCGAGCCGGTGACGGCGATCGAGCCCTCCAGCGCGTACACCGGAGCCTGGTCGCCGATCCGGTAGCCGACGGTGGTCAGCAGGCCGTGGTACGAGTTGACGATCTTCTCGCCGGTGTTCAGCAGCAGGAAGGTGCCGGTCCCGTAGGTGGACTTGGCCTCGCCCTCGTTGAAGCAGGTCTGGCCGAACAGCGCGGCCTGCTGGTCGCCGAGCGCGGAGGCGACCGGGACGCCGGCCAGGTCGCCGACGGCCTCGCCGTACACCTCGGCGGAGGAGCGGATCTCCGGCAGGACGGCCATCGGCACGCCCATCGACTCGGCGATGTCCTCGTCCCAGGCCAGGGTCTTGAGGTTCATCAGCATGGTGCGGCTGGCGTTGGTCACGTCGGTGACGTGCTTGCCGCCGTCGACACCACCGGTGAGGTTCCAGATCACCCAGGTGTCCATGGTGCCGAACAGGATGTCGCCGGCCTCGGCGCGCTCGCGCAGGCCCTCGACGTTGTCCAGCAGCCAGCGGATCTTCGGGCCGGCGAAGTAGCTGGCCAGCGGGAGGCCGGTCTCGCGGCGGAAGCGGTCCTGGCCCACGTTGCGGCCCAGCTCGCGGCAGAGCGCCTCGGTGCGGGTGTCCTGCCACACCAGCGCGTTGTGGACCGGCTCACCGGTGTTCTTGTCCCACAGGACGGTGGTCTCGCGCTGGTTGGTGATGCCGATCGCGCGGATGTCGTCCTTGGTCAGCCCGGCCTTCTCCAGCGCACCGCGGACGACCGACTGCACCCGGGTCCAGATCTCGGCGGCGTCGTGCTCGACGTAGCCGGGCTGGGGGAAGATCTGCCGGTGCTCCTGCTGGTCGACGGAGACGATCCGGCCGTCGGCGCCGAAGATGATGCAGCGGCTGGAGGTGGTGCCCTGGTCGATCGCGGCGATGTAGTTGCCAGTGGAGGTCATGTGGAGGGTCCTCGGCTCAAGTTCGGGGGTTACGGGGTGGGTGGGCCTGACACGGACGTCCGGTCAGTCCCCGTGCTCGGTGGGTTCGAACCCGGCGGTTTCTAGAAGATGGCGTTGTACAGGCCACCGGCCGCCAGGCCGCCCAGGATCGGGCCGACGACCGGGATCCAGGCGTACGACCAGTCGGAGCTGCCCTTGTTGGGGATCGGCAGGAGGGCGTGGGCGATGCGCGGGCCGAGGTCACGGGCCGGGTTGATGGCGTAGCCGGTCGGACCACCGAGGGAGAGGCCGATGCCGACGACGGTGAAGGCGACCATCAGGGTGCTGGTGCCGGACTGCGAGAGGCCGGAGTTGGTACCGATGGTGAGGATCGCGAAGCAGAGCACGAAGGTGCCGATGACCTCGGTGATCACGTTCTGGATCGGGTTCCGGATCTCGGGCCCGGTCGAGAAGATGCCGAGGGTGGGCTCCTTGTTGGCCTGGAACTGGCCGAGGTAGGTGAGCCAGACCAGCGTGGCGCCGATGATCGCGCCGAGCAGCTGGGAGCCGAGGTAGAGCGGCACCTGGCTCCACTCGCCGCTCTTGACCGCGAGCGCGATGGTGACGGCCGGGTTGAGGTGCGCGCCGGACTTCGGAGCCGACATGTAGGCGGCGATGAGGACCGCGAAGCCCCAGCCGAAGGTGATCGCCAGCCATCCGGCGTTGACGGCCTTCGACTTCTTGAGGGTCACGGCGGCGCAGACGCCACCGCCGAGGAGTATCAGGGCGGCGGTGCCGAGGGTTTCGCCGACGAAGACGTCGCCGTTGGAGAACGCGGACACAAAGACTCCCTTGTCATGGCCCGGAGGTGCGGGTGGGGGTGGGCCGGTCGATCGCTGTGCGGGTGAGCGCATTGTGGGAGTGATCTTCCCGGCCGCCGTTCGACAATGTCGACCGTCATGCGGAAGCTTCCTCCCCGGGTCGGCCCCGCGTCAAGGCGGGGTTACGCAGCTGTGACCCTTCCCTCGGTGGGTCTCCCGAAGTTACCCAGCGGAGCGTCCCGAATCAGGGCAAAACGCCAAGGCGCGGACAGGCTCACCGCCCGTCCGCGCCTCAGCGTGACGAATAGACCGCTCCGGTCAGAACCGCCCGGCGCCCAGGTCGCGGGAGATCGCCCGCGCCGCGCTGCGCACCGAGGCCACCAGCGAGGGCTTCACGAAGCCGTCCTCGCAGACCCGCTCCACCGGCCCGTTGATGCAGACCGCGCCCACCGGGTTGCGCCGCCGGTCCTGGATCAGCGCGGCGATCGAGGCCACGCCCTCCCAGGTCTCCTCGATCGAGTCCGCCCAGCCGCGCTCGCGGATCAGCGCGCACTCGGCGTCCAGGTCGGTCGCCTCGGTCAACGTCCGCACGGTGTAGGACTCGTACGGGCCGTCGCCCAACTCCCCGCGCGCGACCGGGTCGTAGGCCACCAGCACCTTGCCGATCGCGGTGCTGTGCAGTGGCTGCATCGAGCCCACCTCCAGCACTTGCCGGGTGTCGTCGGGCCGGAACACGTGGTGCACGATCAGCACGCCCTGGTGGTGCAGCACCCCCAGGTAGACGGTCTCGCCGGCCGCCCGGGCCAGGTCGTCCGCCCACACCAGCGCCCGAGCCCGCAGCTCGTGCACGTCCAGGTAGCTCTGCCCCAGCCGCAGCAGCTCGGCGCCCAGCTGGTACTTGCCGCTCTCCGGATCCTGCTCGACGAACCCCTCCTGCTGCAGCGTGCGCAGGATGCCGTGCGCGGTGCCCTTGGCCAGGTCCAGCGCCGTCGCGACCTCGGAAAGTCCCAGGCGGCGCTCACCGCCGGCCAGCAGGCGCATGATCGCGGCGGCCCGGGAGAGCGACTGGATCGGGCCGGGCATGGATACCTCCGGGCTGACAGGTGGTCGACATTGTCGACCGCAGTGGTGACGGGGACGAGTCTGCCAGGCGTCCGGACGTCCGTGCACCTTCCCCCTCGGTAACCCGCGCTCGGCCTGGTGTTAACCTTCCGCACCGCCGCGCCGGAGCCGCCCCCGCTCCGCGCCCCCCGCTCCGCCACCCGGGCGCGGTTGCTCAGGCGCCCGCGCCACCGGGCCAGGCCGGGGCGCCCGCCCACGCGGGCCCCCGGCCGCGCCCCGCCGCACTGTCGCCGCGCTCCGCCTCGACCCCGCGCCGCACGGTCACCTCGGCCGCCAGCGCGGCGATCCCGTCCGTGCCGACCCGGCAGCAGCCGCCGACCAGCCGGGCGCCGTCCGCCAGCCAGCCGCCCACCCGCGCCGAACGGAAGGTCGGCTCCCCGCGCCAGTCCCGGCGCTCCGGATCCCACCGCTCCCCGCTGTTCGGGTACACCACCACCGGCTTCCCGGTCACCTCGGCGGCCACCGCCACCGCCTGGTCCGCGTCCTGCGGCGTGCAGCAGTTGACGCCCACCGCCAGCACCTCGTCCACCTCCGCCGCCAGCGCGAACGCCTCCGCCAGCGGCTGCCCGGCCCTGGTCCGGCCGCCCGCCACGCTGTACGACAGCCAGGCCGGCACCCCCAGCCCGCGCACCAGCTCCAGCAGCGCCCGCGCCTCGTCCACGTCCGGCACCGTCTCCAGCGCCAGCACGTCCGGCCGGGCCGCCGCCAGCACCTCCAGCCGCGGCCGGTGGAAGGCCACCAGCTCCGCGTGGCTCAGCCCGTACCGGCCGCGGTACTCCGAACCGTCCGCCAGTACCGCCCCGTACGGGCCGACCGACGCCGCCACCCAGCGCCGCCGCCCGCCCGGTTCGGCCCGCGCCGCCTCCCGGGCCAGCTCCACGCTGCTCGCCAGCAGCCGGGCCGCCGCCGCGTGCCCCACCCCGCGCCGGGCGAAGCCCTCGAAGCTCGCCTGGTAGCTCGCCGTGATGGCGACCTCCGCCCCGGCCGCGAAGTACGCCCGGTGTGCGGCCACCACGGCACCGGGGTCGTCCGCGAGCAGCCGGGCCGACCAGAGGGCGTCCGACAGGTCGTGCCCGGCGGAGGCCAACTGGTTCGACATCCCGCCGTCCAGGACCAGCGGGCCGGCCGCCAGCGCCGTGGCGAAGTCCGGCGGGGGAGCAGTGCGCATCTGGGCCTCCTCGGGCACGGTCGTTCCTGGTCACAGCCTAGAAGCCGGAGACCGCCGGCGGCCGGGAAAACCGTTTGCCGCCCGGGAACGAAGTCGTTACGTTGTGCTCATCCCGAGAACGACAGCACCATGTGCCCCAGGGGCGCGGAGAGGAGCCGGCGATGGCAGCGGACGACACGTCCCACCGGCCCGCCGCCGGGCCCACGGCCGAGCAGGAGTGGCTCGCCGCGTACGACCCGCGCGCCTACACCCCGGTCGCCGTCACCGTCGACGTGGTGGCCCTGACGCTACGGGCGGGCCGGCTGCACGTGCTGCTGGTCGAGCGCGGCGCCCCGCCCTACCAGGGCTGCTGGGCGCTGCCCGGCGGCTTCCTGAAAGCGGGGGAGGAGAGCCTCGACGAGGCCGCCGCCCGCGAACTCGCCGAGGAGACGGGCCTGTTGGGCGCCGCCGAGGCCGCGCTCTGCCGGCTCCACCTCGAACAGCTCGGCACCTACGGCGCCCCCGAGCGGGACCCACGGATGCACGTCGTCTCGGTCGCCTACCTGGCCTTCGCCCCGGACCTGCCCGACCCGCAGGCCGGCACGGACGCCGCGGCCGCCGCCTGGCACCCGGTCGCCGACCTCGACCCGGCCCCGCGGTCCGCCGACCGCGCCCAAGCCGCCGGTGTGCCCGCCGACACCCACGGGGGTGGCGTCGACGGGCACACCGGCCCCCAGCCGGTCCCACCGGGCCCGATCCGGCTGGCCTTCGACCACGCCCGCATCCTGGCCGACGGCCTCGACCGGGTGCGCGCCAAGCTGGAGTACAGCCCGCTCGCCACCGCCTTCCTGCCGTACGACTTCACCATCCCCGACCTCCGCGCCGTCTACGAGGCCGTCTGGGACGAGAAGCTCCACCCCGGCAACTTCCACCGCAAGGTCCTCTCCGTCCCGGGCTTCGTGGAGAGCACCGGCTCCACCACCGAGCGCGGCGGTGCCCGCGGCGGTCCCCGGGCCCGCACCTACCACGCCGGCGGCGCCCGGCTGCTCCACCCCGCCCTGCTCCGCCCCGCCCGCGAGGACCAGCCCGACTGCGAGGGGCCGGCCACCGAAGGCCCGCCGCCGACCGGGCCCGCCGAGCCCCCGGCTACCATCCGCCCATGACCACCGACGAAGCGCCGCGGACCGCCCACCGGCCGTTCTCCCACTGCCACTTCTGCGGCTCGCCGTACCCGGCCGGCACCGACACCTGGCCCCGCACCTGCCCCGGCTGCGCCGGGATCAGCTACCGCAACCCGCTGCCCGTCGTTGTCACCGTCCTGCCGGTCACCCGGCCCGGCGCCGACCCGGCCCTGGTCGTCATCCGCCGCACCATCGAACCCGGCTACGGCGAACTCGCCTTCCCCGGCGGCTACCTGGACTACGGCGAGAGCTGGCAGCAGGCGTGCGTGCGCGAACTCCGCGAGGAGACCGGCATCACGGCCGACGCCGCCGACGTCCGGCTGATCCACACCGCCTCCGACCCCAACGGGCGCTTCGTGATGCTCTGCGGGCTCCTCCCCGCCCGCCCGCTCGCCGAACTCCCGCCCTCGCGCCCCACCGACGAGACCGAGGGCTGGCTGCTCGCCACCGTCGACACCCCGCTCGTGTGGGACTTCCACAACGGCGTCCTGCGCCGCTGGTTCGACGGCGAGTTCGCCCCCCGCTGACCCACCGGCCGACCCTGGCGCAGCGGGCGCTCACATGGCATGGTCTGCACCGACAGCCCAACCGGACGGGTTGGCCACGAGCTCACCCGTCCCCACCACCGGCCGGGAGACCACCACCGTGAGCACCCCTTCCCAGGACCAGCCGCTCTGGCGCCCCAACCCCGCTCGCGCCGCCGCCACCAGCCTGGTCGCCTTCCAGGCCTGGGCCGCCGAGCACCACGGCGCCCCGGCCGCCCCGCTCGCCCCGGCCGCCGACGACCAGCAGGCCGCCCAGCGCTACGCGGACCTGCACGCCTGGTCCACCGGTGACCTCGACCGCTTCTGGACGGCGGTCACCCAGTGGTTCGACGTCCGCTTCACCGAGGCCCCCGAGGCCGTCCTCGCCGACCCGGCCATGCCCGGCGCCCGCTGGTTCCCCGGCGCCCGCCTCAACTACGCCGAGCACGCCCTGCGCGCCGCCGAGACCGGCCCCGACCGCCCGGCGATCCTCCACCTGGACGAGACCACCGAGCAGCCGGCCGTGCTCACCTGGTCCGAGCTGCGCCGCCAGGTCGGCTCGCTGGCCGCGGCCCTGCGCGCCCGCGGCGTCCGCCCCGGCGACCGGGTCGGCGCCTACCTGCCCAACATCCCGCAGGCCGCCGTCGCCCTCCTCGCCACCGCCGCCGTCGGCGCCGTCTGGACCAGCTGCGCCCCCGACTTCGGCGCCCGCAGCGTCCTGGACCGCCTCCAGCAGATCGAACCCGCCGTCCTCTTCGCCGTCGACGGCTACCACTACGGCGGCAAGGACCACGACCGCACCGAGGTGGTCGCCGAGCTGCGCCGCGAACTCCCCAGCCTGCACACCGTGGTGCACGTCCCGCTGCTCGGCGCCCCGGCCCCCGAGGGCGCCCTCCAGTGGGAGGACCTGGTCGCCG
Source organism: Kitasatospora sp. NPDC127060 (assembly GCF_042724935.1). Lineage (NCBI taxonomy): Bacteria > Bacillati > Actinomycetota > Actinomycetes > Kitasatosporales > Streptomycetaceae > Kitasatospora > Kitasatospora sp. NPDC127060. Next base: position 3,995 of record NZ_JBHXEG010000138.1, on the reverse strand, counting down.
AGGACGTCGAGCCGGTCTTCGAGCCCGTCCCCTTCGAGCACCCGCTCTGGGTCCTCTACTCCTCCGGCACCACCGGCCTGCCCAAGGCCATCGTCCAGAGCCAGGGCGGCATCCTGCTGGAGCACCTCAAGCAGGCCGGCCTCCACCTCGACCTCGGCCCCCAGGACCGCTTCCTCTGGTACACCTCCACCGGCTGGATGATGTGGAACTTCCTGCTGGCCGGCTTCCTGGTCGGGGCCACGATCGTCACCTACGACGGCAGCCCCGGCCACCCCGACACCGGCGCCCTGTGGTCCGTCGCCGCCCGCACCGGCGCCACTGTCCTCGGAACCTCCGCCGCGTACGTCATCGCCAGCCGCAAGGCCGAGCTGCACCCCGGCCGCGACCTCGACCTCTCCGCCGTCCGCTGCATCGGCACCACCGGCTCCCCGCTCCCGCCCGACGGCTTCCGCTGGATCTACGACGAGGTCAAGCAGGACGTCTGGCTCGCCTCGGTCAGCGGCGGCACCGACGTCTGCTCCTGCTTCGTCGGCGGAGTCCCCACCCTGCCGGTGTACCTCGGCGAGATCCAGGCCCCCTGCCTCGGCGCCGCCGTCGAGTCCTGGGACGTCCAGGGCCACCCGCACACCGACACCGTCGGCGAACTCGTCGTCACCAGGCCCATCCCGTCGATGCCCACCGGTTTCTGGAACGACCCCGAGGGCACCCGCTACCACGCCAGCTACTTCGACACCTACCCCGGCGTCTGGCGGCACGGCGACTGGATCACCGTCACCTCCCGGGGCACCGTCGTGATCCACGGCCGCTCCGACTCCACCCTCAACCGCCAGGGCGTCCGGATGGGCTCCTCGGACATCTACGAGGTGGTCGAGCGCCTCCCCGAGATCGCCGAATCCCTGGTCATCGGCCTGGAGGAGCCCGACGGCGGCTACTGGATGCCGCTCTTCGTGGTCATGGCCCCGGGCGCCGAACTGGATGAGGACGTCATCGGCCGCATCCGCACCTCGCTGCGCACCGAGCTCTCCCCGCGCCACGTCCCGGACGAGGTGATCGCCGTCCGCGGCCTGCCGCACACCCTCACCGGCAAGCGCATCGAGGTCCCGGTCAAGCGCATCCTCTCCGGCACCCCGCTGGAGCAGGCCGTCAACCCCGGCTCCGTGGACGACATCGACCACCTGCGCTTCTTCGAGCGGCTGCGGGCCGACCGCCAGGCCTGACCCAGCCCCGGGAACGCCGAAGGGGCGCCCCCACCGGTGCGGTGGGAGCGCCCCTCCTCCTGCTCTACCGTCTCACTCGCCCGACAGCACCTGCTGGGCGGCGGCCCGCGCCTCCTCGGCGCTGTCCGCGGCCCGGGCCGCCTCGGCCGCCCGGCGGCACTGCGCCAGGGTGTACTTGGCCAGCGTGGTCCGCACGTAGGGGATCGAGGCCGAGCCCATGGAGAGGCTGGTGACGCCCAGACCGGTCAGCACCACGGCCAGCAGCGGGTCCGAGGCCGCCTCACCGCAGACGCCACAGCTCTTGCCGGCCACCCGCGCCGCGTCGGCGGCCGCGGCGACCAGGTCCAGCAGGGCCGGCTGCCACGGGTCCTGCAGCCGGGCCAGCGCACCGACCTGACGGTCGGCGGCGAAGGTGTACTGAGCGAGGTCATTGGTTCCCAGCGACAGGAACTCGACCTCCTGCAGGATCGCGCGGGCCCGCAGCGCGGCCGAGGGGATCTCCACCATCGCGCCGAACTTGGCGTCCAGCCCGGCCTGGCGGCAGGCCGCCGCGAAGTCCGCGGCGTCCTTGCGGTCGGCCACCATCGGGGCCATCACCTCGAGGTGCACCGGCAGGCCCTCGGCCGCCTTGGCCAGCGCCCGCAGCTGGGTGGCCAGCACCTCGGGGTGCTCCAGCAGGGTGCGCAGACCGCGCACGCCCAGCGCCGGGTTCGGCTCGTCGGCGGGGGTCAGGAAGTCCAGCGGCTTGTCCGCGCCCGCGTCCAGCGCCCGGACCACGACCCGGCCCTCCGGGAAGGCCTCCAGCACCTTGCGGTACGCCTCGACCTGCTTCTCCTCGCTGGGAGCCTTTGCCGAGTCGTCCAGGAACAGGAACTCGGTACGGAACAGGCCGATCCCCTCGGCCCCGTTCTCCAGCGCGGCCGGCACGTCAGCCGGGCCACCCACGTTTGCCAGCAGCGGCACCCGGTGCCCGTCCGAGGTCTGCCCCGGGCCGGAGGAGGCGGCCAGCACGGCCTTGCGCTCGGCGGCGATCGCCCGCAGCTCGTCCTGCTTCTCCTGAGACGGCTCCAGCAGCACGTCGCCCGAGCTGCCGTCCACCGCGACGACGGTGCCCTCGGCGACGTCCGATGCCCCCGGCAGCGCGACCACGGCCGGCACGCCCATCGCCCGCGCCAGGATGGCGCTGTGGCTGGTCGGCCCGCCCTCCTCGGTCACGAAGCCGAGCACCAGCGTCGGGTCCAGCAGCGCGGTGTCGGCCGGCGCCAGGTCCCGCGCGAACAGCACGTACGGCTCGTCGCTGTCCGGCACGCCCGGCATCGGCACGCCCAACAGCCGGGCCACGATGCGGTTGCGCACGTCGTCCAGGTCGGCGACCCGCCCGGCCAGGTACTCCCCGGCGGAGGCCAGCAGCGCCCGGTAGGCGGCGAAGGCGTCGAACACACCGCGCTCGGCACTGCTGCCGACGGCGATCCGGCGGGACACATCGGCCATCAGCTCCGGGTCCTGCGCCATCAGCGCCTGGGCCTCCAGCACGGCCTGCGCCTCACCGCCCGCCAGATTGCCGCGGGCGATCAGGTCCGCGGCGACCGCCTCGACGGCAGCCTGGGCGCGCGCCTGCTCACGCGGGGCGTCCTCGGTCGGGATCTGGGTGGCCGGGGGCTCCAGGACCGCCGTGCCCATGTGCCGCACCTGGCCGATCGCGACCCCGTGGCTGACACCCACGCCGTGCAGTGTCTTCTCCATGTACCTGTATCTCCGCTGAGAGGAGCGGTCCCGCCGGGAACCGCTGAATGCCGGGTCGCCCCGTCAACTCCTGCGGGGCGGGTGTGTGTCGGTGATAGAGGGGTCAGCTCCAGTTGAACAGCTGGTCGCCCGCCTTGGCCTCGCCGGACTCGCGCAGGTCGGTCAGCGAGTCGGGAGCGGCTTCCAGCGCCACGATCGGCGAGATCGGCGACTTGCCCGCAGCCTCGACGGCGGCCGGGTCCCACCGGATCACGGCCTGACCACGGGTCACCGTGTCGCCCTTCTTGACCAGCAGCTCGAAGCCCTCGCCGTTCAGCTGCACGGTGTCGATCCCGAGGTGGGTCAGCACACCGTGCCCGTCCGCGTCCACCACGACGAAGGCGTGCGGGTGCATCGAGACGACGACACCGTCCACCGGAGCGACCGCCTCGGTGGGCTGACGGACCGGGTCGATCGCGGTGCCGGGGCCGACCATCGCACCCGAGAACACCGGGTCCGGCACGCCGGCGAGCCCGACAACCTTGCCGGTCAGCGGCGACGTCACAGTGGTCATGGTGGTGCCTCCCAAGTGCGCAATACAGCGAGCGGCCGCGAGGTGCGGCACACGATCAGCTGAAGCCTAAATCATGTCAACTTCGGACAACTGTCGACGTTCCCGGGCGAAGAACCACGCCCCCGCCCCGTCTACCGACCGGCGTCACATCGACTCATGACTGGTCTAGTCCTCTTGGTCGATGCGCCGCACTCTACAGGCATCTTGGCGAATCAGGACCATTGCTGTATATGCTCGCGAGAGCAACAAATCATGCCGCCACCCGGGTGACCCCGGACGCGCCTCGATTCGCACTCCGGTCACTGACCCGCTATGGTTGGTCGAGTCGCCGCAACTTGGCGGTTAACACCAGATTTCGGATGCGGAAAGCCCCGGTAAACGGAGCGAAAAACATCTGCTAAGCTGGAAACACGAAAGAACGAAGCGCCCGGAGGGCCCGCTGGAAGGCGGTCCGAAGGAAGCGTCCGTTCCTTGAGAACTCA
>NZ_JBHXEG010000137.1:0-13376 GCF_042724935.1 Kitasatospora sp. NPDC127060 | reverse complement strand
CGATCTCGACCGGGTTTCCCTTCAGCGTGACCTGGGTCATGAAAAGTCTCCTACCAGCGGTGTACGACGGGTGACAACGTCGTTGATCCTACTGCGCGCCCACTGGCGCCCACGGCCGGTGACCGAGGAGCGGACGCCCCTGGTCGCCGGCTCCGGGGCGGTGGGGCTGGGCGGTGGTGGCGGGGCTGGGTGGGGTCCGGTGGTGGGGATGTGCTGTCGGGGCCGTGTGGGGTGTTGGCCGGTGCCCGGTTCCCGGTGGTGTCGTGAGGGGCTTGCGGTACTTGGGGGCAGATCGAACGAGCTCGCGGGCTCGCCGTCCCGGATACCGCCGAGCGGCGAGAACGGACGATGGAACCGCGCGAATGGGCATGGTGTTGGCAGATCAGATTCCACAGCATGACCCTGGTCGCCTGGTCGCCTGGTCGCCTGGTCGCCTGGTCTTCGGTCGGGCTGGAGTTCATCGGGGTTCGGCAGGTGGTGACGATCGTGTCCCGGTCGTGGAGGAGTCTGTCGGTGCACTGCCGCGGGGTGGGCGGATCGTGTTGTCTGGTGTGTTCGGTCCAGTTGTCGGGGTCGTCGCCGGTGGTGTTCGTGGATGAGTGTGGCGAAGGCGTGGGCGGGACGTGGTGCCGGTGGTTTCCGTGTGTTGACGGTGTGTTGCGTCCTTGTCCCTGTCTGCAGTGTTCCTGTTCGTGTCCGGTTTGTGTGGTGGGGGCCCGCCGGTAGTGGGGGTGTGGGGGTGTGGGAAGTCGGCGGGTCCGGTTCTGTGTGCCGCGGGTGGGGGCCCGCCGGTAGCGGGGGAGTGGGGGTGGGTGGGTCAGGGGGTGGCGGGTTGCGGGGTGTGGGGGGTGGTGAGGGTGCGGAAGCGTTGGGCGACGATGGGGGTGTCGTCGTCGATGGTCGGGGTGTGGCCGAGGAAGGCGCTCACGCCCGGGCTGCGGAAGAACTCCTGGTGGGCGGTGCGCCACTGGGTGGCGTCGGTGTAGCCGCGGCCCTCGGCGTGTGCGAAGGCGTCGTCGATCTCCCGCATGGCGACGACCCGTACTTCGGTCAGTTCGATGGTGACGGCGGTGCGGCCTGCGGAGTCGAGCACCGCGAAGCGCTGGCCGGGGGTCGGGAGCGGCTCGCGGGCGTGTTCGTAGATCTCCGGCAGACCGGTGAGCGCGGTCTTGTGGCCGTCCAGGATCGCCGCTACGCCCTGGTCGCGTTCCGGTCCGGGGAAGGCGAGTTCGAGTGTCGGGAGGTCGTTGTCGTGCTGCATCGGGCGAGCGTACGGAGCCCGGGCCGTGGTGATCAATCCCCGGGCCGGTCGCCGCGGTTGGGCGGGGGCGCGGTTGGGGGTGTCGTAGTCGCGTTCGTGTAGGCGCGCGTCCTGGTACGGCGGTGGGTGTCTGTCGGGGGAGGTGATGCGGGTGGCGGCGGCCTGGTGCGGGTCGGAGCGGGACGTTGCCGCCGGTGCCTCGCCGCGCCGGTGCTCGCCCGGTCCGGCGCCCTGGCGCCGGCCCAGTGGGCCCGGGGCCAGGGCAGGTGGCCGGTGGTGGTGCCCGTCTCGTTGTCGGTGGTCGTGGCGTGCGTCTCGAAGGCGGTCTCCACCGCCATCGAACCCTGCCTCTCCGTGCCCGCCCGGCCGCATCCGCCTGGCCGTACCTGCCGGGCTGTGCCTGCCGGGTTGTGCCCTGCCTCTCCGTGTCCGCCGGGTTGTGCCCTGCCTCTCCGTGTCCGCCCTGCTGGGCCGTTTCCGGGGGCTGGCACGGCGGCCGTGTCCGGAGGCTGCCGCCGGTGGCGGGCCGGCTGGGGACTGTCCGGCGGGTCAGGCGCAAGCGTGATCCGCCGGACGCCGGGGTGGTTCAGGCGGTGGAGTACTGAGCGATGTACTGGGCGAACGGCGGGATCCCGACTTCTGCACGGCGCTCGTCGATGCGCTCGGGTTCCTCACAGGGCCAGGGGGTCGGCGCGCCGTCCTTCACGCCGGCAATCTGGGTGCCGTAGATCTGCTTCCTCCCTTCGTTCACGAGCGTGCGATCCCGCAGGAAGGCAAGATCTCGCGGGTTGGCGGCGCCGTCGGCCACCGCCTGCTCCATCAGCCGCAGCGCGCGCCGCTGAACGTCGAGCTGCCGATCAGCGTGTTGCGCGATCAGCCACGCCGCCCGGGCCGCGTCCTCACCGACGAGCTCCGCGGTCGGCCATCCGTACGCGTCCATGATCTCGCTGAGACGGTCCGCGTGCTGCGCGGTCAAGTGCCGCCAGGCCAATTGCTCCGCCGGGTCGTCGCTGTTCGCATTGCGCGCGGCCTGGTGATCCGCCGCAACCATCCTGCTGAGCTCCGCAGCCACTGCGGCAATGCCAGGTGCCATCCCGACTCCAAGTCAGATCGAGGTTCTCGCCGGTCATCCGCAACCTTAGGTGGGCAAATCGCGACAAGATCTCCTCCCGGAGGGCGGTGACAGGCACGTCCGGATCTTGGGATACTTGATCTACCGACGGAGCCAGAGCCGGATCGACGCAACACTGACTGTCCCGTGCAAGACGTAGGCCCGTTTGTCGAAGCGCGTCGCAACGGCGCGCAAGTGCTTCGGGCGATTGATCGTGTGCTCGACTTCATTTCGGCGCCTGTACATCTCCTTGTCGAAGCCCGCGGGCCGAACCACCCTGACTGCCTCGGCGTTGCCGGTCGGCCCGTTGGTCCCCGGGCTCCGGAATGGTGTGCTTGATCTGTCGTTGGCGCAGGTAGCGACGATTGCGGTGAGAGCTGTACGCCTTGTCGCCGCCCGGGTGGTCAGGACGGGTGCGCGGACGGCCGCCACCGAGGCGCTTGACCCGAACACGCTGCAGATCGGGGATCAGCTGGGGACTGGCACCCCACTGGCCCGGCGTGATCAGTGGAGTCAACGGCCGGCAGCCGCCTTCCCCGGCCAGATGGATCCTGCTCGTCAGAGCGCCCCGGGAGTGTGTGATCAGCGGGCCAGGGGCGGTCTGTATCTGCGGGGGCTGCTGCTGGAGGGCCGGCGCAAGTCGATGCAGCCGATGGCCGAACGGCTCGGTGTCGACCACCAGGGGTTGCAGCGGTTCATGACGTCCGCGACCCGGCGGGTCGAGGACGTCCGGGCCCGCCTGGCGCGACGCGCGGTGCGGGCGGTGCGGCCCGAGGTGTGGGCCGTGGACGACACCGGGTTCCCTGAGGACGGCAAGTCCTCGCCCGGAGTCGCGCGCCAGTAATCCGGAACCCTGGGCAAGGTCGGCAACTGCCAGGTCGGCGTCAGTGTCCACGTGGTCTCCGACACCGTCTCCCGCCGGCTGTCCTGGCGCCTGTTCCTGCCCGAGTCCTGGGACGGACCCGAGGCCGCCGGCCGGCGCGCGGCCTGCCGGATCCCCGAGGACGAGCACCACCGGCCGAAACGGGCCCTGGCGCTGGACACGCTCGACGAACTCGCCACCACGGGGCCGCGTCCCGCGGTGCTGGTCGCGGACAGTGCCTACGGGGCGAACGCCGGCTTCCGCCACGGCCTGGAGGACCGCAACCTGGCCTACGTGCTGCAGGCCAAAGGCGAGACGACCGCCCACGCCGAGGACGCCGAACCGCAGCAACCCCCCTGCGGCGCTCTGGGGCCGCGGCCGCTGCCGCGCTACCGCACCCGGCCGGTTCCGTTGCGCGGGCACGTGCCGGCCGCCGGACGCGGGGTCGGGCGGAGCGTGACCTGGCGCAAGGGCTCCAAGGCGGCGATGAGTTCGCACTTCGTCCTGCTGAGGATCCGCCTGGCCGGCCGGCGTCCCGAACCGGCCGCCGACGGCACGATCCCCCTCACCTGGCTGATCGCCCAGTGGCCCGAGAACGAGGCCGAACCGGTCGAGTACTGGATCTCGAACCTGCCCGCCGACATCCCCGCCAAGGACCTGGTCCGAATCGCGAAGTCACGCTGGCGGATCGAGCACGACCACCGCGAGCTGAAGACCCGCCTGGGCCTGGATCACTTCGAGGGCCGTTCCTTCATCGGCTGGCACCGCCACGTCACCCCCGTCAGCGCCGCCCACCTGTTCCTCACCGAACAGCGGGCCCTGCCAAAAGCCCTGTCCAGGGCCTGACCTTCGGCCAGGCCCCGGACCTCCTCCCACACCTCATCGCCACCTGGAGCGGAGTCTGCCCCACCTGCCGACGACCCGCCCCGTGGCAGCCCTACGACACCACCTGGCGAAGCACTACTAGATGATCGATTCCAAGGGGTGGCGGTGCGGATTGAGCAGAGCGGTGAGTGTTACCGCTCTGCTGGGGGAAGGGCGGGTAGGCAGGATCGGCCTGCGTCCAGGACCTGGCCACACAGTGAGCACCAGTCGAAGAGGGTGGCGGTGAGTTCGGGGACCGCGGCCCGCAGGGCGGAGGCGGCTCGGTCAAGAGCGTCGCCGTCCAGTGCGAAGCAGCGCACGATCCAGGTGTCACAGTCTGTCCGCGGCGTCCACCAGCTATAGAGCTCCAGGTTGAAGGCCGACCTGCCGTCGAACCACCACTTGTCGGCGGGGCCAGTTGCCTCGTGTATGCGGGGTGGCAGATGTTCCTCGGCGACGGAAGGGTCCACTCCGAGGCCAGTGGTGGCCCGCAGGACGAGGTGCGGCCACTGGTACACGCTCGCCAACAGCGCGTCGGCCTCCAGACGCTGATCGACGCTGCTGTTGATCACCCTGTGCGGCAACCCCGGTACCGATATCGCGGTGCGGCCGTCCGCAAGTACGTCCACCCGGCAGGTCCCAGGGCCGTCGAGAATTCCGGGAAAGGCCCAGCCATGAGACGTCCAGTGGGCAGACGGAACCCCATCCAGACCGTACTCGTTGGCGTTGCCGCCTCGCGGCGAGTAGAACAGGCCGCCGTATCGCTCCTCGAACCGGATCATCGCGTCCACGATCTCGGGTTCCGCGTCGACAGCTGTCGCGTACTGCCTGATCCGATCGGCAGATGTTGGTGCATGTCGCCGCGCACGCGGCTCAAGGAAGCTGCGGAGCCGGGGCGACACGGTGGGGTCATCAAGAATGTGTATGCCGTACAGGGTATTCATGGCCGCAACGGTCTGCCAGGCCATAACTGATTCACCCCGCACCCCGATATGGCTGCAGGAATCGTTGCGCGCATGGGGCGAGGGAGTTCAACGTCGGTGTGTGAAGACAGAGTTGGACTCCCTCGCGACCGCACTCTACGTCAATCAAGACCGACGACTTCTGAAGGGACCGCCCCAGCTCTCCCCCAGGCGACCGGTTGTGGGCCTCGCGCCGCAGCTCAGCGATGCCGAGCTGGTGACCCTGGCGATGATGCAGGCCATGCTGGGCTTCACCTCCGAGGCCCGGTGGCTGCGGCACGCCCGCACTCACCTGCAGCACCTGTTCCCCTACCTGCCCCAGCAACCCGGATACAACAAGCGGCTACGCAAAGCCGGCGACCTGATCCGGCACGTCACCCGCACGCTGGCGGTCGACACCGCACTCTGGAGCGACGACGTGTGGGTCGTGGACTCCACGCCGGTGGAGTGCGGCCGCTCCCGCGAAACCGTCAAACGCTCCGACCTGGCCGGATGGGCCCAGTACGGCTACTGTGCCAGCCACACGCGTTACTTCTGGGGACTTCGGCTGCACCTGATCTACACCCTGCATGGGTTGCCAGTCGCATTCGCTCTGACTGGCGCCAAGGCGGACGAACGCGAGACCCTGCTGGACTTGCTCGCCGTCGAGCCCCAGCTCATCGCCGACCGCCCGGGGCAGACCCTGATCGGCGACAAGAACTACTACGGTCGCGACTTCGAGCAGCAGCTGGCCGAGCTGGACGTTCGGCTGCTGCGGCCCGCCCGCAAGGGCGAGGCAGAGCGGCCCGGATCCCAGCTGTTCAAGCCGCTGCGGCAGGTCATCGAGTCGATCAACGAGACCTTCAAGGGCCAGCTCGACCTCGAACGCCACCGGGGCCGCACCCCCAGAGGCGTGGCGGTTCGCGTCCTGCAGCGCATCCTCGCGCTCACAGCCGCGATCTGGCACAACGACCACACCGGGCAACCGGTCATGCGTGCGCTGACCGCCTACGACCACTAAACCCCTTGGAATCGATCATCTAGGCGTTGCGTTCGAACAGGGCCTGGAGGTAGTCCTCCAGGCGGTGGGTCAGCAGTGGCGCGTTCAGGTCGGTGCGGCCCAGCTCGCGCCAGGGCACGGCGACCTTCTCGGCGTCCGGGGCGAAGGCCAGGGCGTCCAGCAGCCGCCAGTACAGGTGGTCGGGGCCGGTGGCGGTCAGGGTGCCGCCGGCCTGCCGGTAGGCGTCGGCGAAGGCCATGCCCGCTGGTACGCCGTGCAGCAGGGCCAGGGCGGTGGAGCAGTGGGCGACGTCCAGGTCGGCCGGGCCCCAGGAGGTCTCCACCCAGTCGACGACGCCGCTGACGGCCAGCGAGGCGCCCTCGCCGGTGAACAGCACGTTGCCGGGGTGGAAGTCGCGGTGCAGGAAACAGGCCCGGTGCTCGGGCGCCGTTCGGCCGATCACCCGCACCGCCCGCTCCCACAGCCCGGCCCGCGTGGTGGCGGCCGGGATCCGCACCCGCTCGGGGGAGGTCCACGCCTGCCAGGCCCGCGGGCGCAGCTCCTCGGGCACGGCCAGGGCGTGGACGGCGGCCAACTGCCGCGCGAGCAGCGCTGTCCGGCGCGTCACCTCGCCGTCCTCCTCGAGCCGCACCCGCCCGGGCAGGTGGCTCATCAGCAGTGACGGGTACTCGCACCGCTCGCCCCGGGCGTCCACCGCGCGCAGCCGGGCCGCCGGGACGCCGCCGCCGGCCAGCAGCTCCAGCACCCCGGCCTCGCGCTCCAGCAGTCCCGGCGCGTGGCGCAGGTAGAACGGTTTGACGAAGGAACGCAGCACCAGCGCGTAGCCGCCCGCGCCGCCCGCGCCGCCCGCGCCGCCCGCGCCGCCCGCGCCGTCGGCATCGCCTCCGCCGGGGCGGGGTGTGCCTGCGGGGCCGGGTGCGATGTCCAGGCGGAGCATCCGCGAGGTCCACCCGCCCCGCAGTTCCCGGGCCCGCGCGATCCGCTCGCCGGGTGCCAGGGCGCCCTCCACCCACCGGTGCGTGCCGGCCCACTCCCGGCCGTCGTCGTCGATCACGGACGACCACCCTACGCCCGCCCCCGGCGCCCACCGCCGCCCACCGCCGCCCCGGCCCCGCGGGCAGCAGCGGGCCGGGGCGGCGGTGGGGGCGGGCAAGGGTGTGGCCGGGTGTGGCCGGGTGTGAAGGGGTGTCAGGGGAGGGGGGCGGCGTCGCGGGCTTCGGCGTCGGCGGCCGCGACCACGGCCGACAGCAGTCCGGGGAACCGTTCCTCCAGTTCGTCGGCGCGCAGGGTGTTCATCTTCGTGGTGCCCACGTAGTACTGGCGCAGCACCCCGGCCGCGCGCAGTACCGAGAAGTGGTGGCTGGAGGTGGAGCGCCCGACCGGCAGGTCGAAGGAGCCGCAGCTCAGGTCACCGCCCGAGTGTGCCAGGGTGCGCACCACCGAGCGCCTCGCCGGGTCGGCGAGGGCCTCCAGTACCTGCTGGACGTTCACGTCCTCCACACCGGGGTGCACGATCATCCGCGTCGCAACGCGTGCCCGTCCCACACCCACCACCCCTTCCCAAGCCTGGCCCCCGTCCCTGTGCCGAACACCGTGTCAACCGCCGTGTACCACACGCGACTTCACGCCCGACGCTACTACGGGACGGGGCCCTGGCACGCCCGACGCACCACCTCCGCGACACGAACTACGCACCCGGTGCGGCCCCGAGGGCGCCACGGCCCCGCCCGACGGCCCGAGAACGCGCGGCGACGGACGGCCTGCGCCCGCACGGGGGAGCGCCCGCCGTACCCCGCCCGAAACACCGGTAACGGGGCACAGCACGGAAAGCACCGGCAACGGCAGTGACGACAGCGACAGCGGCAACAGCCCCCCGCCCGGGCCCCCGCCCGGGCCCCCGTTCAGGCCGCCGTGCCCGTGCCGGACGCCGCGCCCGCACCGTGCCGTGCCCGTGCGGGGCGCCGTCTGACGGCCTTCAGCCGAGCCCGGCGGCCGGTCCCGCGGTCAGCAGTGCCAGCCCGGCGGCGAACGAGGCGTCCGGACCGTCCTGCTCGGCCTGCCACTGCACGAGGTTGGGGTAGCGCGCCGGATCGAACCCCGCCACCGCGCCGCCGCCGTCACCGCTGCTCCCGTCGCCGCCGACGCTGTCACCGCCGGCGCTGCGGGCCTGCTCCTGGAGGACGAACCCGATCACGTAACTGGTGACGGCATGCCCCAGCACCGCCGCCTGCCCCAGCGCCAGCCCCTCGGCGCGCATCAGCGCCAGCCCCTCCTCCACCGCCCCCAGCGTCGCCGCCCCCGGCACCAGGTACCCCGACACCAGCCGCGCCCCGTCCCGGCGCTCCAGCAGCGCCCCCCGCAGCCGGTGCGCGAACGCCCGGGTGCGCCCCGCCCAGCCCGCGCCCGCCCCGCGCGTGTCCGCCCCGCTGTCGGGCGTGGTGAACACCGGTGCCACCACCGCGTCCGCCATCGCGGCCAGCAGCTCCCGCTTGCTGCGCACGTGCCAGTACAGCGCGCCGGGCGCCACTCCCAGGCGCTCGGTCAGCGCCCGGGTCGTCAGCCGCTCCAGCCCCACCTCGTCCAGCAGTTCCAGGGCGGCGGTGATGACGTCCTCACGATGCAGTGCCATGGGACTTGAGCTTAGCTCAGGCCATCTGCCTATGATGATCCTGAGCATTGCTCAAGTAGCGGTCGGGAAGCGGATATCGGGGGTAGGACATGGGCGAGTACCTGAACGTGAACGGACAGCGCACCTGGTGCGAGATCCAGGGCGAGGGCGAGCCCGTCGTCCTGCTCCACGGCGGAGGGGTGGGCGCCGACAGCTGGTACGCCCAGATCCCCGCCCTGGCCGCCCGTTTCCGTGTCCTGGCCCCCGAACGCCGCGGCCACGGCCGCACCCCCGACGTCGAGGGCCCCGTCACCGGCGACCTGATGGCCGGCGACCTCATCGCCCTGCTGGAGACCCTCGCCACCGGCCCCGCCCACCTGGTCGGCTGGAGCGCCGGCGCCACCGTCGCCCTGCGCGCGGCCCTGCGCCGCCCCGACCTGGTGCGCAGCCTGGTCCTCATCAGCGGCGGTGTCAGCCGCGACGGCGCCACCGACGCCGACCTCGCGATCCTGGAGGACACCGAGCGCCTGGAGGCGATGTTCCGTCCCCAGTACGAGCCGCTCTCCCCGGACGGCCCCGGCCACTTCCCCGTCGTCTTCGCGAAGTGGCTGACGATGTGGCGCGAGGAGCCCGACATCGGCTTCGAAGCCCTGGCCGCCCTGCCCATGCCCGTCCTGGTCATGCAGGGCGACGACGACGGCGTGCGGATCTGTCACAGCGCCGCCGTCGCCGCCGCCGCCCCCCGCGGGCAGCTCGCCGTCCTGCCCGGCACCTCCCACACCGCCCCGCTGGAGAAGCCCGACCTCGTCAACCGCCTCCTGCTGGACTTCCTCACCGAGGAACACCCCCCGGCCAGGCTCTTCCCCCTGGGCGCCCTCGCCGCCGCGCGCTCGTGCTCCGGTGCCGGCCAGGTGAGTGGTGCGAAGGGCCGGCGGCCGTAGGCGGTCGGCGAGCGCTCGACGGGTTGGCAGGTGTGGCCGTTGTGACAGGTCGCGCAAATCAGGGCGAGACGCGTCACAGGGCGCGTCACAGGGCGCGGGCGTGGACCATCACCGCGTCCAGGGTGCGGGCGTGGACCATCACCGCGTCCAGGGTGCGGTCCTGGTGGGCGTTCGGGCTCGGCCGGGGCCCGATCGCGGCCTGCGCACGCCACGGCGCGAGATGCGGCGATTCCTTCAGCAAGTCGCCGGCCGTCACGCGGAGTGCGGGCGCCGGGGAGTCCAGGCCAGGCGTCACCACCGACCTGGGGACTGCCTCGCTTCCTGTCGTGCGCGCCGGCGAGCCCCTGGCATCGATCCAACCTGGCGGTGAGGCGCTCGAACAGCGGTGGAGCGGCGCCGCTGCGCCGTTACCGTGCCGGGGAGTCGAGTCGTCCGGGCGAGGACGTCCCGTTGTACACGATGATCCGCCGCTACGTCGGCTGGGTGCGGGCGGGCGAGGGCGACGAGGCCGCGCGGCTGGAGGTGCTGCGCCCGCAGCAGGAGCGGGTGCAGGAGCGGGTGCGCCGCCTGCAGGGGGCCCTTGGAGGTGATGCGGGCCAGGGTGCGCGTCGACGAGGAGCACCTGGCGCGCGGTGAGGCCGGCCGGCGGTGGAGCCCCTCCCGCCCGCGGGCGGGAGGGGCCCGCAGCGGGTGAGCCGCGTCTGCGAGGGCGTGCGGCCCTGAGGCGGGGTGGTGCCCCCGCACCGGAGGTCGGCGGGGCCGAGGTCCGGTGCGGGACCTTCCGGTGCGGGGGCTTGCGCCCGGGCGGTGAGATCAGCCGACCTGGCCGGTCGGCCGCACGACGAGGTGGTTGACGTCCACGCCTGCGGGTTGGTTGACGGCGAAGAGGATCGCCTCGGCGATCTGCTCGGCGCTCAGCGTGGGTGCGGCTTGGGGGCTTCCGCCGCGCTCGTCCCAGAACGGGGTGTCCACGACCCCCGGGGCGACGAGGGTGACGCCCACGCCGTCCTTGGTCGCCAGGAGCCGGACGTTCTCGGCCAGGGCGTGCGCGGCCCACTTGGTGACGGAGTAGAGGTTGCCGGGCGTGTTCCTGGTGCCCGCGACCGAACCGACGATCACGATCCGGCCCTTGGACGCCCTCAGGTGCGGCAGCGTCTCGCGCACCAGCAGGGCCGGGCCGAGGACGTTGGTGAGGATCATGGCACGCATGGACCGGGGGTCGTGGTCCTCCAGGGTGCCGGGCAGCGAGAAGCCGGCGTTGGCGACCACCGTGTCCAACCGGCCCCACAGGCCCGTGACCTGACTCACCGCGGAGGCGACATGGCTCTCGTCACCGGCATCGCCGCTGATGGTCAGCAGCCGCTCCCGCGCCGCGGTGGAGGCGGCGAACGCGGCGAGCCGGTCGGCGTCGCGGCCGGTGACGGCCACTCGGTGGCCTTGCTTGAGCAGGGCACGGGCAGTGGCCGCACCGATCCCGCTCGAACCGCCGGTGATCAACGTGACTGGCTCCATGGGACGGCCTCCTCATTCACAGCGGTATCGGCAACGCGCCAGGCGCCGGGGCGCCGAGTGCCGGTGAGCACTGATGCGGCGCACGCGGGCCATGCGGTGATCACGGTGTCGTGACGCGACGTGGACACAGGGGCGGCCTGCGCCGCCACAGTGTAGATCCCGCACTGGTGGGAGCGATATTCTGCCGAGCTTCGTGCGCGCGCGGACGAGACGTTGCGCCTGGCCGGGACCGGGGCCGGGGCCGGGGCCGGGGCCGACCCGGTCCCGGTCCCGCCCCCTGCCCCTGGCCCGACCGGGGACCCGGCGGTCGAGTGCGGCACGCTCGCGCCGACCGCCCCCGGGGCCCGGCGGCCGTTCCACCCGCCGAAGCGGCCCCGCCCATGGGATGACGTGGCGTCAGGTCGCGCTCTGCGGCCGGGTGCTAGAACGTGGTCCAGTCGTTGTCGTCCGGGGTGCCGAGCGTGCGGATCCGCTCGCCGTCGGCGTCGTCGAAGGTGTCCGTGGCGATCTTGAACGTGCTGCCGTCGGGCCGGATGCCGTACAGCACGACCTGCTCGTTGCCGATGCCGCTCAGCGACAGGGACGTGCAGCCACCGCGCGGGACCTCGTGCGTCGCGGAGTTGCGCTGGGTGAACACGGCGTAGGAGGAGTAGGTGCCGCCCGAGCACAGGACGAAGTTGCCACCCTGCTGGGCCTGACCCACCCCGCCCCCGGGTACGGACGCGTGCGCGGCGGTGACGCCGGTGAGGCCGAGAAGACCGGTGGTGGCGAGCAGTAGGGCGCCGGCCCGGATGGTGCGGATCCTGGTACGCATGACTCTCCTTCGGGCGATCGGGACGCGCGCCGCGTCCTGACCCGCTCAACGGGGGCACCGGCCAAGGGGGTTCACCATGACCCGGCCGGCCCTGCCCACCCCGACGGATCCGGCTTCCTGTGCCCGGATGGGGAGTTGAGCCCGGAGGAGGGGCGGAGATGCCCCCGCCGCCCCGGCCCCCGGGGCGGCGGGGGCTCAACGCCGGGTCAGCGGGGCGTCGAACTCGCCGGTGCGGACGGCGGTGGCGAAGGACTGCCAGGCGGCGCAGGCGAAGACGGGCGCGGGGCCGCCCGGGTCCTTGGAGTCGCGGACGGGCATGACAGCGGTGAAGCCCTCCGCGACCTCGATGCACCCGCCGCCCTGCCCGCTCTACGAGCTCTTGCGCCGGGCGGCACGGGAGCCGGAGTTCATGACGGCTGCTCCCTGGGCGGGTGGTGGAGTGGGAAGTCGGCCCCGCCGACTTCCTGTGCGCGGGCCGGGACGGGGCAGATGTCGCGGCCCCGGCAATGGAGTTCCTCGGTGCGCTCGGCGAAGCGGTCGAACACGCCGTTCTCCCGGCATCGTCCTGCGCCTGGCCCATGCCGTCGCCCTCGACTGCACCCCGTCCGACCGCTACCTGGAGCGCTTCAGCCTGGTCTTCGACGGCGGCACCGTGCGCGACACCACCCCCCCGCCCCCGCACAAGCGCAGCCGCCTGCTCGGCGCCCGCTTCGTGCCCGTGCGCGAGCTCCCCCGCCACATGGCCTCCTCTCAGGGCGCCCGCGTCGCCGAGGACCTCACCGGCCGCGCCCTGCCCCTGCTGCTGCACGGCCAGCGCCCCGACCGAGGTAGGGGGCGCCCTTTCCCGGGGCGGATGCTTCGCATTCCATCGAAGGTGCGGTTTGGGCCCTGCGGGCTCAACTCCCCGCCCTCGCCCGGTCGATGATCGGTACGGAGCGACACCCCACTGGCGGGGTTCGCCGCATCCGTCAAGGAGTCGACGCAGATGACGCGAAGCAAGCTCGTCCTCGGGGCCTGTGCGATCACGATGGCCCTGGCGGCCGGCGTGGGCTGGACGGCGCAGGCCGACACCGCCGACGCGCGGCAGGACGCGCAGCCCGCCTCCGCCCGGGCCATCGCCGGCTACCAGCTCGTCAGGCTGGACAACGCCAACGTGGGCAACTTCCAGCGCCGCACCGTCAACTGCCCGAACGGGAAGCGGGCCCTGGGCGGCGGCGCGGAGGCGAGGGGCAACAACTCTGTCCTCAACGGCAGCTTCCCGAGCGACGACGGCAGGGGCTGGATCGGCGTCGGCCACCAGCCCGGCGAGAACAGCGTGGGCATCAGCGTGTTCGTCATCTGCGCCGACGCCTGAGCCCGGGCCCGGCCCGGGGACCTGAGCCCGGGTCCGGCCCGGGGACCTGAGCCCGGGTCCGGCCCGGGGACCGACCCCGGGCCGGGC
>NZ_JBHXEG010000136.1:0-13640 GCF_042724935.1 Kitasatospora sp. NPDC127060 | reverse complement strand
CTGCCCAGCCGGGCCGTCTCCGCCGGGCCCAGGACGGCGGCCTGCCGGTCCAGCCCGACCAGGAACTGCGCCAGCAGCGCCGCCGACCCCTCCCGGGCGGAGAACCCCCGGCCCAAAAGGTCACGCAGCCGCTGCGGGGGCAGCGGCAGCAGCGACACCGGGAAGTCGATGCCGACGCCGGAGATCCGGGGCTCCGGCTCCGTGGCCGTCGGACCGCCGAAGGCCTGAAGGTCGTACGGGTGGGAGCTGTCGACCAGGTGCAGGTCCCCCGGTCGGAGCGTCTCCGTGCGGCCCGCGCCCCGGCTCAGCGTCATGGTGCCCTGCTGCAGGAACGACAGGTGGTAGACGCCCTCGTCGGAGCGCCGCACCATGCGCTCCGTCCGCCGGAACCGCACCGACGGGAACGACGTCCCGAGCAGGCTCACCTCCCCCAGCTCGGAGCGCCTCAGCTCCGCCCGGAAGTCATCGGCGTGGGCACTGGTCGCCTCACACGCCCTGGTCCGCTCCAGCAGCTCCCGCCAGCAGTCGAACCGCTCCCGCGCGGGCACGTCCTCGCCGCGGAACACGGCGGATCCCGTCCCTCCAGTCACCCTCGCCCCTTCAGGCTGCTCCCCCCTCCATCGGTTCCGTCGATTCCGTCGACGAGCGGTCGGATCAACCGGCCGGGGGCGGGGCCTTGTCGAGCGGCACCGTCGGCTCCCCGGCCGCCACCTCGCGGCCCACCGCCGGCTCGCCGCCCGCCGCCGGCTCGTCCGGCACCGCCGGCTCGTCCTGCTCGATCCGGCTCAGCAGCCGGGCGACGGTGTCGGTGCGCTCGCGCAGCACCACCACGTGCTCCGCCCGGTCGGGCTGCGCCTCCGCCTCGGCGGGCCGCACCGGGATGCCGCGTCGGCGGGCGGTCGCGATCAGGCTCTCCCGGGCCTGGCCGACGATGACCAGCGAGGCGGCGGCGAAGCAGCCCGCTTCCAGGGTGCGCTGACGGCCGAGCAGACCGCGGTGGACGATCTGGGCCGGTACGGTCAGCTCGTCCAGCCGCTGGTCGACCGAGCCGCGTTCGAGCGCCGCGAGGACGACGGTGGCCAGCGCCTCCCCCGCCTTGGTGACGGCCCACTTGCGGCCGGGCACCGGCGGGAGGAACTCGCGGATCCGGTCCACGTCCTGTTCCAGGGCGCTGGTCGTCAGCACCTCGAAGGCGTTGCGGGTGCGGATCTCGACGACCTTGTCCCACTCGACCTCCTCGCCGTCGAAGCCGGCCCGCACCGGCCCCAGGTGCACCGCGCCGTAGCCGTCGAGGAGTCCGAGCAGCTTGTGCGCCACGGCCGGTGTCCGCGGGTGACGGCCGATCAGCGTGCCCAGCGACAGCTTCCACGGCTCGGTGGCCGGCACCTCCGGCGGGGCGACCGAGCTCAGCGCCGCCAGCGCCCACCGCCCACCCGCCGCCGAGCGGCCACCGCGCAGCACCGCCTGCCGCCCGGCCTCCCCCAGCTCGGCCGCCGCCCCCACCAGCCGCCCCAGACCGCCCGCCCACTCGCCCCTGCCCACCCGCCCGCCCTCTCCTCGCCTCGGCAAACCCACAGGCCGGACATGGTACGACCGCCCCGCCGGGTGGCAGCGGGCGCCTCCCGGGTCAGCGGCCGGTCTCAGGGGGCCGGTGTCACGGGGGCGGTGTCACGGGGCGGCCTCAGGAGGTGGCCTCAGGAGGTGGTCCGGACCGGGAAGCCGGTGGCACGGCCCTGGGCCTTCAGCCAGCCGAGCACCTGGCCGAGCGCCTCCACGGTCTGCTGCCGGTCGCCGCCGCCGTCGTGGAACAGCACGGTCGGGCCGTTGGGGACCTCCTTCTTGACCGTCTCGACGATGGCGGCCGTGCCGGGCTTCTCGAAGTCCTTGGAGTCGACGTTCCAGCCGAGCGGGCGCATCCCGTTCGCCGCGGCGATCCGTCGGCTGTCGGGGGTGAACGAGCCGCCGGGGGCCCGGTAGTACTGCACCACTCCGGGGCTGCCCGCGGCGTCCTCGATCATCTTCTTCGCGTCCAGGATCTCCTTCTCCTGGTAGGCGACGGGCTTCTTGTCCATCGTGGTGTCGTGGTGCACGGTGTGGTCGCAGAGCCGGTGACCGGCCGCCAGCACCTGCTTCACCAGCTCGGGGTGGGCCTTGGCCTGCGGCCCGATCATGCAGAACGTCGCCTTCACCCCGTACCGCTTGAGCACGTCGAGCACCTTCGGGGTCCACACCGGGTCGGGACCGTCGTCGATGGTGATGTTCACGGCATTGCCCCCGGCCTCGGAGGCGTGGGCGATGCCCTCCGGCACGCCCCCCTGCTGCGCGGCGCCGGCGGAGCCCTGCGAACCGTCGTGGTTGTCGGTGGCCGGCTCCTGCTCGTGCGCGGCGTTCTGCTTGGGCGCGGCGAACGACCCGGTGACCGGCGGAACCGCCCAGGCGGCCACCGCCACCACCACGACCCCCGCGGCCAGCGCCACCCGCGACCTGCCGCCCAGCTTCGCCATGCCCGCCTTGACGTCCATCTACCGTCACTCCCCCGATCGAACCCGCGTGTTCTCCGAGGTCCATGACGTGAATCGAACACGATGGGTTCCCTCGGTTCGAAGCGAGTGCCGGGCCCGCCGGGATGGGGGTCTCGTCGTCCGTCCGGCCGACCCATCGGACCAGCCTCCGTGCCGGGCGGGGATTTTCGGCCCGGCACCGCTCCCGGGCCGGGAAGCAGACCATTACCTTCCGGTAACCGACCGATCGGCGAACGATCTGTGAAAATCGGAGATCGATCGCTGTCCGAGGTATATCCACGGAGCGCTCCGATGGTTGTGACGCAATGCCCGGCGCAGGGACTTTCAATCCATTCGAGCCGATGGCGACGCAAAACATATCGACGGAGGCTGGTTTCTGATCCCGTCTGTGCGACCTGACCTAGCTTCACCTACGATCCGACTGGTGAACGCTCAACGACCTGACGTCAGTCCAGGTCAAGCCACCAGAATGACACAGCGAGCTACTCCGGAGTAACGAACAAAGATGTTCTCCTCCGCGAACCCCGCTTCTCCCAGGCCATTCCCTGAGGTGACGTCATGATCGGGTGCGGTGGATCACTCACGCACGAGTCGGGCGGACCCTCCGGCAATGTAGGTCGACCAGACGGGAACTTCCTTGCATTTCAACATCCTTGGCCCGCTGACAGCGGTCCACCACGGTGAAAACGTGCCACTGGGCGGGATCCGGCAACGGACCGCCCTGGCATTCCTCGTGTTGCACGCCAACACCCCGGTCAGCACGACGCGCCTGGTCTCGGCGCTCTGGGAGACGGACGTGCCCACCACCGCCCGCAAGATCCTGCAGAACGCCGTCTCCGGGCTGCGGCGGATCCGCGCCGGGCGCGGGCCCCGCGACAGCGCCCCGATCGACCTGCGCACCGAGCCCCGGGGCTACGTCCTCCACCTGGCTCCGGGGCACGTCGACTACGGCCGCCACCGGGAACTGGCGCGTCGCGCCGAGCGGGAGCTCGCCGACCGCGCCTGGGCGACCGCCTCCGCCACCCTGCGGGAATCCCTGTCCCTGTGGCGCGGGGACGCCCTGGCCGACCTCGCCGAGGCGGGCGTCGACTGGCCCGAGCTGGCGGCCCTGCGCGAGGCGCGCTGGAACGCCCTGGAGGACCGGGTGGTGGCCGACCTGATGCTGGGTCGCCACCGCGAGGTGCTCGCCGAGCTGAGCGCCGCCACGACCACCACCCCGGCCCGCGAACGGCTGTGCCGGCTGCTCATGGTCGCGCTGTACCGCAGCGGGCGCCAGGCGGACGCCCTGGAGGTCTACCGGCGCGCCAAGTCCGCCCTCGCGGAGCGGGGCCGCACGGCCCCCGGCCCCCGGTCGCGGGCGCTGGAACAGGCCGTCCTCAGCCACTCGCCCGCGTTGGACGAGGCCGACGCCGTCCTGCGGCTGGCCGCATGACGACGGGCGGCCACCCCGACGAGCTGCGGTTCAACGTGCTGGGACCACTGGAGGTCCTGCGGCACAACACACCCCAGCCCCTCAGCGGCATCAACCAACGCGCCGTACTCGGCTACCTCCTGCTGCGCCACAACCAGGTGACGGCCACCAGCCAGCTCATCTCCGCGCTGTGGGACGGCCCGACGCCCCCCTCGGCCCGCAAGATGGTGCAGAACGCGGTCTGGCAGCTGCGGAACCTGCTCCTCGCCGACACCCGGCGGCCCGCGCCGGACGCGCCGGCGCTGCTCTCCCGCGCCCCCGGATACGTCCTGGAGGTCGAGCCCCGGGCGATCGACCTGCACCGCTTCCAGGAACTGGTGGCGGCAGGCCGGACGCGGATGCGCGAGGGCGCGGTGGCGGCGGCCTCCCAGAGCTGGCGCGAGGCCCTGGACCTGTGGCGCGGGGACGCCCTGGCCGACCTCGCCGAGGCCGGGATCGGCCTGGCCTGGCCCGAGCTGACGGCGGCCGGGACGGCACGGCTGGACGTCCTGGAGGAGCACTTCGACGCCGAACTCGCCCTGGGGCAGCACCTGGCGGTGCTTCCGGAGCTCCAGGAGCTCAGCCGGGCGCACCCGCGCCGCGAAGGACTGGCGGGACAGCTGATGCTGGCCCTGCACCGCAGCGGCCGGCAGTCCGACGCGCTCGGCGTCTACCACTCCGTCCGGGCCCACCTGGCCGAGGAGTTGGGCCTGGACCCGGGGCGCGAGCTGCAGAACGTCCAACAGGCGATCCTCACCGACGACCCGGCGCTGGAGTACACCCCCCTGCCCGGCAGTGTCCGGATCCGGCCCCCGGCCCAGTGCCCGCCGTCGCAGGCCCGGACCGTACCACCGGTACCGGCGGACGCGACGGACGCGACGGACGCGACGGACGCGACGGACGCGACAGGGACCGGGATCAGGACCGGGAGCAGGACGGGGACGGGAACGGGAACGGCGGGAGCAACGGGCGCCGCGGGGGCGGCCGATGCGCCGACCGGCGCCGAGGACTTCACCCAGGAGCGCCGGGAGGTCACCGTCGTCCTGATCAACGCGTCCGTCCCGGCCGAACACCCGGGCGCGGATCCGGAGCGCCTGGACACGGTGATGACGGCGCTGCACGAGATCGTGCGCTCCGAGGCGCAGCGGTTCGGCGGCACCCTGTCGGCGCGGATCGGCTCCTCCTGGCTCGTCGTCTTCGGCGCCCGGCACATCCGCAGCAACGAGGCGATGCGGGCGGTGCTGATGGCGCTCGCCGTCCGGCACCGGGTGCGGTTCAAGCACGCGGCGGCCGAACGGCTGGTCCTGCGGGCGGCGATCGACACCGGTGAGGCGCTGGTCCGGTTCTGCCCGGAGGCGCCCGGATCGCTCGCGGTGACCGGCGCGGCCCTGGACCGGCCGCTGTCCCTGCTGCCGCTCGTGCCGCACGACCAGATCTGGGTCAGCGAGTCGGCCAGGGAGCAGACCGACAACTGGATCGACTACCGGCGCGCCTCCGTCCACTCGACGATCTGGGCGGTCGCCGGGCTGCGGTCCAACGGCGTGCGCGACGAGGGGTTCCCCACCCTGGAGCGGGCCGAGGGGCTCGACGCCATGACGGGCCTACTCGCCGCCGGACCGGGCGATCCGCGCGTGGTGCTCGTCGTCGGTGAGGCCGGTATGGGCAAGAGCGCGATGCTCCACGCGTTCGAGCGCCTGACCGCCCGGTCCGATCCGGCGGCGCGGCCGCTGCTGGCGCACCTCGTGCCGTGCGCCGTCGACGAGAGCCCGCTGCGGTTCGTGGCCGCGGAGCTCTCGGCGGCCTGCGGCATCCGCCCCGACGACCTGCCGGACACCGCCCGGACCAGACTGTGGGAGACGGTCGAGCGGGTGGCCGAGAGCCCCGCCGAGGCACGGCACCTGTTCGAGCACCTGGTCGTCCCGATCGGGCACGTGCCGGACCACGAGCGGACCCCCGGGGCGGAGGAGGTGATCGCGGCCTGGCACACCCTGCTGGAGCGGCTGGCCGCCGAACGTACGGTGATCATGCTGGTGGACGACCTGCACTCGGCGGACGAGCGCCTGCTCGACGCCGTCGGCCGGCTGGTCGCCGCACCCGGCCGGTCCCGGCTGATGGTGGTCGCCACGGCGCGCCCGGAGCTGTTCGCCCGGCGGCCGGACTGGCGTGACGCCGCGGGGGCGCTCACGATCGTCACGCTGGCGCCGCTGTCCGATGCCGCCGTCGCCCGGTTGGCGAGGACGGTGATCACCGCGCAGCGCCCGGCGGCCACGCCGCCCGGGTTGGTGCGCGAGCTGGTCGAATCGGTGACCGCCCTGGCCGGCGGGAACCCGTTGTTCGTGACGGAGTTCGTCCGGCTGGCACTGCGCCGGCTCGACACCGCCGAGCCGGCGCCCCGCTCCCCCGCCCTGGGCGAGGTGCCGTCGGCCGTGCACCGGGTGGTCGCGGCCCGGCTGGACGCCCTGCCGGCGAACCTCAAGGCGGTGCTCCAGGACGCGGCGCTGCTCGGCGACGGCATCCGGCCGGACGCGGTCGCGGCGCTGCGGCGCGAGCGGACGGACGAGGTGAACGGCGCGCTGGACACGCTCGCCCGGCTCGGCATCCTGGGGCCCGCGCCCGCCGACGCCGACGGCACCAGCCGCTTCGCGTTCCGGCAGCCGCTGCTGTGCGAGGTCGCGTACGCGCGGATCCCGCAGGGTCGGCAGGTCGCGAAGCGGGCCACGCTGGCGGGCTGGGACGGCTACCCGAAGGTCCCGGACCGGCCGCGCCCGGTGGCGCCCGAACTGCTGCGGCTGCGGGCGGCCATGCGGCGGCTCTGCGAGTGAGCGGGCGTTCGGCGCCCCGGCCCGGGCCCGGGCCGGGGCGCCGAACGCCCGCTCACTCGCAGAGCCGCCGCATGGCCGCCCGCAGCCGCAGCAGTTCGGGCGCCACCGGGCGCGGCCGGTCCGGGACCTTCGGGTAGCCGTCCCAGCCCGCCAGCGTGGCCCGCTTCGCGACCTGCCGACCCTGCGGGATCCGCGCGTACGCGACCTCGCACAGCAGCGGCTGCCGGAACGCGAAGCGGCTGGTGCCGTCGGCGTCGGCGGGCGCGGGCCCCAGGATGCCGAGCCGGGCGAGCGTGTCCAGCGCGCCGTTCACCTCGTCCGTCCGCTCGCGCCGCAGCGCCGCGACCGCGTCCGGCCGGATGCCGTCGCCGAGCAGCGCCGCGTCCTGGAGCACCGCCTTGAGGTTCGCCGGCAGGGCGTCCAGCCGGGCCGCGACCACCCGGTGCACGGCCGACGGCACCTCGCCCAGGGCGGGGGAGCGGGGCGCCGGCTCGGCGGTGTCGAGCCGGCGCAGTGCCAGCCGGACGAACTCCGTCACGAACAACGGGTTCCCGCCGGCCAGGGCGGTCACCGATTCGACCAGCTCGCGCACCAACCCGGGCGGCGTGGCCGCCGGGCGCTGCGCGGTGATCACCGTCCTCGCCAACCGGGCGACGGCGGCATCGGACAGCGGCGCCAGCGTGACGATCGTGAGCGCCCCCGCGGCGTCACGCCAGTCCGGCCGCCGGGCGAACAGCTCCGGGCGCGCCGTGGCGACCACCATCAGCCGGGACCGGCCGGGTGCGGCGACCAGCCGGCCGACGGCGTCGAGCAGGCGCTCGTCCGCCGAGTGCAGGTCGTCCACCAGCATGATCACCGTACGTTCGGCGGCCAGCCGCTCCAGCAGGGTGTGCCAGGCCGCGATCACCTCCTCCGCCCCGGGGGTCCGCTCGTGGTCCGGCACGTGCCCGATCGGGACGACCAGGTGCTCGAACAGGTGCCGTGCCTCGGCGGGGCTCTCGGCCACCCGCTCGACCGTCTCCCACAGTCTGGTCCGGGCGGTGTCCGGCAGGTCGTCGGGGCGGATGCCGCAGGCCGCCGAGAGCTCCGCGGCCACGAACCGCAGCGGGCTCTCGTCGACGGCGCACGGCACGAGGTGCGCCAGCAGCGGCCGCGCCGCCGGATCGGACCGGGCGGTCAGGCGCTCGAACGCGTGGAGCATCGCGCTCTTGCCCATACCGGCCTCACCGACGACGAGCACCACGCGCGGATCGCCCGGTCCGGCGGCGAGTAGGCCCGTCATGGCGTCGAGCCCCTCGGCCCGCTCCAGGGTGGGGAACCCCTCGTCGCGCACGCCGTTGGACCGCAGCCCGGCGACCGCCCAGATCGTCGAGTGGACGGAGGCGCGCCGGTAGTCGATCCAGTTGTCGGTCTGCTCCCTGGCCGACTCGCTGACCCAGATCTGGTCGTGCGGCACGAGCGGCAGCAGGGACAGCGGCCGGTCCAGGGCCGCGCCGGTCACCGCGAGCGATCCGGGCGCCTCCGGGCAGAACCGGACCAGCGCCTCACCGGTGTCGATCGCCGCCCGCAGGACCAGCCGTTCGGCCGCCGCGTGCTTGAACCGCACCCGGTGCCGGACGGCGAGCGCCATCAGCACCGCCCGCATCGCCTCGTTGCTGCGGATGTGCCGGGCGCCGAAGACGACGAGCCAGGAGGAGCCGATCCGCGCCGACAGGGTGCCGCCGAACCGCTGCGCCTCGGAGCGCACGATCTCGTGCAGC
Organism: Kitasatospora sp. NPDC127060; assembly: GCF_042724935.1. NCBI lineage: Bacteria > Bacillati > Actinomycetota > Actinomycetes > Kitasatosporales > Streptomycetaceae > Kitasatospora > Kitasatospora sp. NPDC127060. Next base: position 5,086 of record NZ_JBHXEG010000136.1, on the reverse strand, counting down.
GCCGTCATCACCGTGTCCAGGCGCTCCGGATCCGCGCCCGGGTGTTCGGCCGGGACGGACGCGTTGATCAGGACGACGGTGACCTCCCGGCGCTCCTGGGTGAAGTCCTCGGCGCCGGTCGGCGCATCGGCCGCCCCCGCGGCGCCCGTTGCTCCCGCCGTTCCCGTTCCCGTCCCCGTCCTGCTCCCGGTCCTGATCCCGGTCCCTGTCGCGTCCGTCGCGTCCGTCGCGTCCGTCGCGTCCGTCGCGTCCGCCGGTACCGGTGGTACGGTCCGGGCCTGCGACGGCGGGCACTGGGCCGGGGGCCGGATCCGGACACTGCCGGGCAGGGGGGTGTACTCCAGCGCCGGGTCGTCGGTGAGGATCGCCTGTTGGACGTTCTGCAGCTCGCGCCCCGGGTCCAGGCCCAACTCCTCGGCCAGGTGGGCCCGGACGGAGTGGTAGACGCCGAGCGCGTCGGACTGCCGGCCGCTGCGGTGCAGGGCCAGCATCAGCTGTCCCGCCAGTCCTTCGCGGCGCGGGTGCGCCCGGCTGAGCTCCTGGAGCTCCGGAAGCACCGCCAGGTGCTGCCCCAGGGCGAGTTCGGCGTCGAAGTGCTCCTCCAGGACGTCCAGCCGTGCCGTCCCGGCCGCCGTCAGCTCGGGCCAGGCCAGGCCGATCCCGGCCTCGGCGAGGTCGGCCAGGGCGTCCCCGCGCCACAGGTCCAGGGCCTCGCGCCAGCTCTGGGAGGCCGCCGCCACCGCGCCCTCGCGCATCCGCGTCCGGCCTGCCGCCACCAGTTCCTGGAAGCGGTGCAGGTCGATCGCCCGGGGCTCGACCTCCAGGACGTATCCGGGGGCGCGGGAGAGCAGCGCCGGCGCGTCCGGCGCGGGCCGCCGGGTGTCGGCGAGGAGCAGGTTCCGCAGCTGCCAGACCGCGTTCTGCACCATCTTGCGGGCCGAGGGGGGCGTCGGGCCGTCCCACAGCGCGGAGATGAGCTGGCTGGTGGCCGTCACCTGGTTGTGGCGCAGCAGGAGGTAGCCGAGTACGGCGCGTTGGTTGATGCCGCTGAGGGGCTGGGGTGTGTTGTGCCGCAGGACCTCCAGTGGTCCCAGCACGTTGAACCGCAGCTCGTCGGGGTGGCCGCCCGTCGTCATGCGGCCAGCCGCAGGACGGCGTCGGCCTCGTCCAACGCGGGCGAGTGGCTGAGGACGGCCTGTTCCAGCGCCCGCGACCGGGGGCCGGGGGCCGTGCGGCCCCGCTCCGCGAGGGCGGACTTGGCGCGCCGGTAGACCTCCAGGGCGTCCGCCTGGCGCCCGCTGCGGTACAGCGCGACCATGAGCAGCCGGCACAGCCGTTCGCGGGCCGGGGTGGTGGTCGTGGCGGCGCTCAGCTCGGCGAGCACCTCGCGGTGGCGACCCAGCATCAGGTCGGCCACCACCCGGTCCTCCAGGGCGTTCCAGCGCGCCTCGCGCAGGGCCGCCAGCTCGGGCCAGTCGACGCCCGCCTCGGCGAGGTCGGCCAGGGCGTCCCCGCGCCACAGGGACAGGGATTCCCGCAGGGTGGCGGAGGCGGTCGCCCAGGCGCGGTCGGCGAGCTCCCGCTCGGCGCGACGCGCCAGTTCCCGGTGGCGGCCGTAGTCGACGTGCCCCGGAGCCAGGTGGAGGACGTAGCCCCGGGGCTCGGTGCGCAGGTCGATCGGGGCGCTGTCGCGGGGCCCGCGCCCGGCGCGGATCCGCCGCAGCCCGGAGACGGCGTTCTGCAGGATCTTGCGGGCGGTGGTGGGCACGTCCGTCTCCCAGAGCGCCGAGACCAGGCGCGTCGTGCTGACCGGGGTGTTGGCGTGCAACACGAGGAATGCCAGGGCGGTCCGTTGCCGGATCCCGCCCAGTGGCACGTTTTCACCGTGGTGGACCGCTGTCAGCGGGCCAAGGATGTTGAAATGCAAGGAAGTTCCCGTCTGGTCGACCTACATTGCCGGAGGGTCCGCCCGACTCGTGCGTGAGTGATCCACCGCACCCGATCATGACGTCACCTCAGGGAATGGCCTGGGAGAAGCGGGGTTCGCGGAGGAGAACATCTTTGTTCGTTACTCCGGAGTAGCTCGCTGTGTCATTCTGGTGGCTTGACCTGGACTGACGTCAGGTCGTTGAGCGTTCACCAGTCGGATCGTAGGTGAAGCTAGGTCAGGTCGCACAGACGGGATCAGAAACCAGCCTCCGTCGATATGTTTTGCGTCGCCATCGGCTCGAATGGATTGAAAGTCCCTGCGCCGGGCATTGCGTCACAACCATCGGAGCGCTCCGTGGATATACCTCGGACAGCGATCGATCTCCGATTTTCACAGATCGTTCGCCGATCGGTCGGTTACCGGAAGGTAATGGTCTGCTTCCCGGCCCGGGAGCGGTGCCGGGCCGAAAATCCCCGCCCGGCACGGAGGCTGGTCCGATGGGTCGGCCGGACGGACGACGAGACCCCCATCCCGGCGGGCCCGGCACTCGCTTCGAACCGAGGGAACCCATCGTGTTCGATTCACGTCATGGACCTCGGAGAACACGCGGGTTCGATCGGGGGAGTGACGGTAGATGGACGTCAAGGCGGGCATGGCGAAGCTGGGCGGCAGGTCGCGGGTGGCGCTGGCCGCGGGGGTCGTGGTGGTGGCGGTGGCCGCCTGGGCGGTTCCGCCGGTCACCGGGTCGTTCGCCGCGCCCAAGCAGAACGCCGCGCACGAGCAGGAGCCGGCCACCGACAACCACGACGGTTCGCAGGGCTCCGCCGGCGCCGCGCAGCAGGGGGGCGTGCCGGAGGGCATCGCCCACGCCTCCGAGGCCGGGGGCAATGCCGTGAACATCACCATCGACGACGGTCCCGACCCGGTGTGGACCCCGAAGGTGCTCGACGTGCTCAAGCGGTACGGGGTGAAGGCGACGTTCTGCATGATCGGGCCGCAGGCCAAGGCCCACCCCGAGCTGGTGAAGCAGGTGCTGGCGGCCGGTCACCGGCTCTGCGACCACACCGTGCACCACGACACCACGATGGACAAGAAGCCCGTCGCCTACCAGGAGAAGGAGATCCTGGACGCGAAGAAGATGATCGAGGACGCCGCGGGCAGCCCCGGAGTGGTGCAGTACTACCGGGCCCCCGGCGGCTCGTTCACCCCCGACAGCCGACGGATCGCCGCGGCGAACGGGATGCGCCCGCTCGGCTGGAACGTCGACTCCAAGGACTTCGAGAAGCCCGGCACGGCCGCCATCGTCGAGACGGTCAAGAAGGAGGTCCCCAACGGCCCGACCGTGCTGTTCCACGACGGCGGCGGCGACCGGCAGCAGACCGTGGAGGCGCTCGGCCAGGTGCTCGGCTGGCTGAAGGCCCAGGGCCGTGCCACCGGCTTCCCGGTCCGGACCACCTCCTGAGGCCACCTCCTGAGGCCGCCCCGTGACACCGCCCCCGTGACACCGGCCCCCTGAGACCGGCCGCTGACCCGGGAGGCGCCCGCTGCCACCCGGCGGGGCGGTCGTACCATGTCCGGCCTGTGGGTTTGCCGAGGCGAGGAGAGGGCGGGCGGGTGGGCAGGGGCGAGTGGGCGGGCGGTCTGGGGCGGCTGGTGGGGGCGGCGGCCGAGCTGGGGGAGGCCGGGCGGCAGGCGGTGCTGCGCGGTGGCCGCTCGGCGGCGGGTGGGCGGTGGGCGCTGGCGGCGCTGAGCTCGGTCGCCCCGCCGGAGGTGCCGGCCACCGAGCCGTGGAAGCTGTCGCTGGGCACGCTGATCGGCCGTCACCCGCGGACACCGGCCGTGGCGCACAAGCTGCTCGGACTCCTCGACGGCTACGGCGCGGTGCACCTGGGGCCGGTGCGGGCCGGCTTCGACGGCGAGGAGGTCGAGTGGGACAAGGTCGTCGAGATCCGCACCCGCAACGCCTTCGAGGTGCTGACGACCAGCGCCCTGGAACAGGACGTGGACCGGATCCGCGAGTTCCTCCCGCCGGTGCCCGGCCGCAAGTGGGCCGTCACCAAGGCGGGGGAGGCGCTGGCCACCGTCGTCCTCGCGGCGCTCGAACGCGGCTCGGTCGACCAGCGGCTGGACGAGCTGACCGTACCGGCCCAGATCGTCCACCGCGGTCTGCTCGGCCGTCAGCGCACCCTGGAAGCGGGCTGCTTCGCCGCCGCCTCGCTGGTCATCGTCGGCCAGGCCCGGGAGAGCCTGATCGCGACCGCCCGCCGACGCGGCATCCCGGTGCGGCCCGCCGAGGCGGAGGCGCAGCCCGACCGGGCGGAGCACGTGGTGGTGCTGCGCGAGCGCACCGACACCGTCGCCCGGCTGCTGAGCCGGATCGAGCAGGACGAGCCGGCGGTGCCGGACGAGCCGGCGGCGGGCGGCGAGCCGGCGGTGGGCCGCGAGGTGGCGGCCGGGGAGCCGACGGTGCCGCTCGACAAGGCCCCGCCCCCGGCCGGTTGATCCGACCGCTCGTCGACGGAATCGACGGAACCGATGGAGGGGGGAGCAGCCTGAAGGGGCGAGGGTGACTGGAGGGACGGGATCCGCCGTGTTCCGCGGCGAGGACGTGCCCGCGCGGGAGCGGTTCGACTGCTGGCGGGAGCTGCTGGAGCGGACCAGGGCGTGTGAGGCGACCAGTGCCCACGCCGATGACTTCCGGGCGGAGCTGAGGCGCTCCGAGCTGGGGGAGGTGAGCCTGCTCGGGACGTCGTTCCCGTCGGTGCGGTTCCGGCGGACGGAGCGCATGGTGCGGCGCTCCGACGAGGGCGTCTACCACCTGTCGTTCCTGCAGCAGGGCACCATGACGCTGAGCCGGGGCGCGGGCCGCACGGAGACGCTCCGACCGGGGGACCTGCACCTGGTCGACAGCTCCCACCCGTACGACCTTCAGGCCTTCGGCGGTCCGACGGCCACGGAGCCGGAGCCCCGGATCTCCGGCGTCGGCATCGACTTCCCGGTGTCGCTGCTGCCGCTGCCCCCGCAGCGGCTGCGTGACCTTTTGGGCCGGGGGTTCTCCGCCCGGGAGGGGTCGGCGGCGCTGCTGGCGCAGTTCCTGGTCGGGCTGGACCGGCAGGCCGCCGTCCTGGGCCCGGCGGAGACGGCCCGGCTGGGCAG
>NZ_JBHXEG010000135.1:0-14975 GCF_042724935.1 Kitasatospora sp. NPDC127060 | reverse complement strand
CGGCCAGGTGCATGGCCACCAGCGACGAGGAACACGCGGTGTCCACCGTCAGCGCCGGACCCTCGAAGCCGTAGAAGTAGGAGAGCCGCCCGGAGAGCACGCTGCCCGCGAGGCCGGTGCTCAGGTAGCCCTCCACTCCGGGCTCCTCGGTGAGACGGATCGCGTAGTCGTGGTACATCTGCCCGGCGAAGACGCCGGTGCGGCTGCCGCGCAGCGTTTCCGGGTCGATGCCGGCCTGCTCGAAGAGCTCCCAGGAGGTCTGGAGCAGCAGTCGCTGCTGCGGGTCCATCGCCAGCGCCTCACGCGGCGAGATCCCGAAGAACCCGGCGTCGAACTCGGCCACTCCGTCCAGGAACCCGCCCTGCGAGGCGTACGTGGTTCCGGCCGTGTCCGGGTCTTCGTCGAACAGCCCCGCCAGGTCCCACCCCCGGTCCTCCGGGAAGGGCCCCACCGCGTCCGTACCGGCCGTGACCAGCTTCCACAGGTCCTCCGCCGACCGCACGCCACCCGGGTACCGGCAGGCCATGCCCACGAGCACCACCGGATCGGAGTCGTCCACGACCACGTCTGCGGCCCCGGTCGCCGCGACCTGGCCCGCCTCTTCCGCACCGAACAGCCCGTCACGGAGGCGCCGGGCCACGGCCAGCGGGGTCGGGTGGTCGAAGGCGAGCGAGGCGGGCAGCCGCAGCCCGGTCGCGTTCTGGAGCCGGACGCGCAGCGCGACGGACGCCACGGAGTCGAAGCCCAGCGCGCGGAAGGGCTTGCGCGGGTCGAGCGAGCCCGCTGCTGCGGTGCCGAGGACGGCGGCGCACTCGGCGGCCACCAGGTCCAGCAGCCGGAGCTCGACCCCGCGGCCGCTCAGGCCGCGCAGCTCGTCGCGCAGTCGGGCGCGCAGCTGGGCGAGGACCTCGGGGGCGGACTCGGCCGCGACACCCCGGAGCGGTGCCTGGACATCGACGGCCGAGGCCCGGACCACGGGCGCGTTCTCGATCAGCGCCGCGTCCAGCGCGTCGCGCAGGCCCTGCGCGCCGACCTCGTTCCCGGCACCGAGCGAGACCGCGGTTTCTCCCGCACCGGCGAGTTCGCGGGCCAGCTCGTCGAAGGGGTCCGCCTCCTCGGCTCCGGTCAGCAGGACGAGGACGTGCCCGTCCCGGCCAGCCGTCACGCGCCGCAGTGACTCGGCGTCACCGGGCTCGCAGCACTCGACCACCGTCTCGACGCAGCCGTGCGCGGAGCGGAGGTGCGCCGCCAGCTCCTCGGCGCGCGCCGTGGCGCCCGCGTCGGCGAGCAGCAGGACGGGCTTGCCGTGCACGGGGCTCCGGTCGTCCGTCGGCAGGGAGGCCGGCAGCGCGGCCGGCAGCGCGGCGGAGTCGGGGGAACCCGTGGACTCGGGGGAACGGAACGTCAGGCGTCCGTAGTGGGTCCCGGTGTTCGCCAGCAGCCGGGAACCGTCGGCGCCGACGAGTCGGCGGACGGTCTTCCCGGAGGGCGTGCGCGGGATCCGGTCGGTGAGGTGCAGTTCCGCCGGGACCTTGAAGTAGGCGAGGCGGTCGCGGAGCCGGGCGACCAGCTCGGCCACCGCCAGCGGGTGTCCGGGCTTCGGCACGAGGTAGGCGACCGGCACCTCGCCGAGCAGGCTGTGCTCGCGGCCGACGACCGCGACGTCCGCGAGTTCGGCGCTCGCGCGGACCGCGTCCTCGATCTCGGCGGGGTGCATGTTCTCCCCGCCGCGGATGATGAGTTCCTTGAGGCGCCCGGTGATGCTCACGAAGCCCTCGGCGTCCTGGCGGCCCGTGTCGCCGGTGCGGTACCAGCCCTGGTGGAGGGCCTCGGCCGTCCGCTGCGGGTCGTTGTGGTAACCCGTCATCAGACTGGGGCTCCGGACCCAGATCTCGCCCTCGTGGCCGGTGGGCGCTTCGAGGCCGGTCTCCGGATCGGTGATGCGGACCGTCACACCGGGAACGGGCCGGCCGCAGGAGCCGGGCACCCGGTCGCCGCCGAGCGGGTTGCAGGTGATGACGCCGGTGGTCTCGGTGCTTCCGTAGCTGTCGACCAGCTGGACGCCGAAGGTGTCCCGGAACCGGGTGCCGAGGGCGGCGCTGGTGAGCGCACCGGCGACCAGGAAGGCCCGCAGACCGCTGAGGTCGAGTTCGCCCTCGGGGACGGAGTCCAGCAGGTAGTGGCACATCGTGGGCACGGCGGCCATCAGGGTGTAGGAGGAGCTGCCGAGTTCGGCGACGATGTCGTCGGGCGCGAAGTCGGCCGCGATCCGGGCGGTCGCTCCGGCCGCCGTCACCCCGAGGACGCAGAGGTTGAAGGCGAAGCTGTGGTGCAGCGGCAGCGGCCAGAGCAACCGGTCGCCCGGTCCGATGTCCAGTACGGCGGCGTAGCCGTTGACGGCTGACCACAGGCCCGCCTGCTGGGTGGAGAGAACGCCCTTGGGGGCACCCGTCGTTCCGGAGGTGTACAGCATCCAGGCGATGTCGTCCGGCAGCAGACCGTCCGGTGCCGGAGCACTCGGTTCGTCTACGCTCATTCGCCGGTAGTCGTGGACGTATCCGCCCCCTCCGATGCTCTTCTGATCGTCCGTCACGACGATGAAGTGGAGGTCTTCCCGAAGGCCCTCCAGGCGGCTGATCCGCTCGAAGTTCGATTCCTCGGTGATGACGAGCGCAGCCTCGGAGTCGCCCAGAATATGCGCGAGCTCACGGTCGCTCGCATGCGGATTGACCGGGACCACGACGAGCTCCGCGCGGGTCAGCGCGAGACAGCTCTCCACCATTTCCACCCGGTTGCCCAGGCACACCACGGCGCGCCCGAGCCGGGCGATTCCGAATTCGGCGATGTGGCCGGCCAGTCGAGCGGTGGACGCCTCCAGCTCTCCGTAGGTCAGACTGCGTGCCTGGTCAGAGTAGGCAATGACATGTGCACGCTCAGCCGCGTGCGCCCGGAGAGTGTCCACGACGGAACGGACAGGGATAGCCGACACGGCTGACTCCCAATCAGGAAAGGACGCGACTCGGCCCGATGACTCCGGGGCAGCACGAAGAAAGGCCCTCTTGAGCGCGTTCCCCCGTACAGCATCGCGTAGAGCTGATGATCTTTCGTTGGCGACGATATAGGAGGGGGAAGGCCGAGATCAATGGCCTTGTTGCGAGCGTCACACCGGCCGTCGTTTTCTCCCCCCACCACAAACAATGACGCCATGTCAGATATCCCGGCGGCATAGTTACCCACTGTCAGATCGGCCGTCCGGCCTGTACGCTCGCCAATCGATCCCGGTGACGCATCGCGCACCGGACATTTGCGAAATCCACAACTTCTCTGATTTAGGAGTTTCCGTGCCCCTGCCGATCATGGATGAGGAGTTCCTGAGCAACCCCTATCCGGCCTACGACGCCCTGCAGAGCAAGGGTTCGGTGCACCGGATGCTGCTGCCGAGCGGCCTCAAGGTCTGGGCCGTCGTCAACTACGAGGAGGCGCGCATCGCGCTCTCGCACCCGGCGCTGTCCAAGGACATCGACACCTCTGTCCAACTCGGCTACTTCGACCGGGAGATGTCCGAGGGCGGTACTCCGCGACTGGAGCACAGCTCGGTGGGCCGGCACATGCTCAACATGGACCCGCCGGACCACACCCGGCTGCGCAAGCTCGTGAACAAGGCCCTGACCGCCCGCAACGTGCGGAAGCTGGAGCCGACCATCGAGGCGATCAGCACCGAACTCCTGGACGCCGCCGAGCAGAAGGCCGCCGCCGAGGGCGGCGTCGTCGACCTGGTCGAGGAGTACACGGCGCGGTTCCCCGTCCGGGTGCTCGGGCACCTGCTCGGCATCAGCGAGGAGCACTTCCCCGTCCTGACCGGGCTGACCGGCGCGATCATGTCCAACGACAACGAGAACGCGGGCCCGAACATGGCCCGGTTCGGCCAGCACATCGGGGAGATGATCCAGCTCAAGCGCGCCCAGCCGGCCGACGACCTGGTCAGCGCGCTGATCCACGCCAGGGACGAGGAGGACAAGCTCTCCGACATCGAGCTGGTCTCCACCGTCTTCCTGCTGGTGGTGGCGGGTTACGAGACCACGGTCAACATGATCGGCCACGGCCTGCGGGCCCTGCTCAACCACCCGGAGCAGCTCGCCGCGCTGCGCCTGGACCCGAGCGGGATCCCGGCCGCCAACGAGGAGTTCCTCCGCTACGAGGGCCCGGGCAACCGTGCGACGCTGCGCTTCGCCACCGAGCCCTTCGAGCTCGGCGGCGTGACGATCGGCACGGGCGAGTACGTCTCCGTCCTCCTGGGCGCGGCGAACCGGGACGGCGCCCAGTTCGGCTGCCCCCACCAGCTCGACGTCACCCGCTCCACCGCCGGACACCTGGGCTTCGGGCACGGCATCCACTACTGCGTCGGCGCCCCGCTGGCCCGCCTGGAGATGGAGATCGCCCTGCGTCACCTGCTGGGGCGCTTCCCCGACCTGGAACTGGCCGTGCCGGACTCCGAATTGAAGTGGCGGAAGAGCTTCATGATGCAGGGTCTGGAAACCCTTCCGGTACGCCTGCACAAGAACTGACCAGGCGTCGGACAAGGCCGTTGGTCTCCGAATTCGGAGACCAACGGCCTTTCGCATTTCGGCCGCCGCTTTTTCGCGACTTTCAGGGCGCCGGCCGGAACATCCGTCAGGCCTTGCCGAACTCCTGCTGGATGAACGCGAAGATGTCGTCCGCCGAGGCCGACTCCAGGCCCGCGTCGGAACCCGGGTCCGCACCGGCGGCGGCTCCGGCGGCGGCCGGAGCCGCACAGATCCGGGCGAGTTCCTGGAGCCGCTCGTACAGCTTCCCGCGCACCTCCTCGTCGCCGTCCGCGACCACGGCCCGCAGCGCCGTCTCGATCCCGTCCAGCTCACCGACGAGCGGCAGCGGCGCCTCCTCGATCGCCAACTCCCCGAGCAGGTACTCGCTCAGCGCCGTCGGCGTCGGGTAGTCGAAGACCAGCGTGGTGGGCAGGGTCACCCCGACCGCGGCACCCAGCCGGTTGCGCAGCTGGACCGCCGTCAGCGAGTCCAGCCCCAGATCGAAGAACCCGCGGCTGTCGTCGACCAGTTGACCGTCGGCCAGACCGAGCACGGCGGCGGCGTTGGTGCGGACCAGATCGGCCAGGATCCGCCCGCGCTCGGCCGCCGGCACCGCGGCGAGCTGCCGCGGCAGCGAGGCCTCGGCCGCCGCGACCGGAGCGTCCCGGCGCACCGGCGCCGGCAGCAGGCCCCGGAACAGGTGCGGGACGACACCACCCGGCGCCTGCGCGCGCAACTCCCGCAGGTCCACCCGGAACGGTACGAGTACCGCCTCCTCGTGACCGAGCGCGGCCGCGAACAGCTCCAGGCCCTCCGCGGTCGACAGCGCTCGCAGCCCGTCCCGTTCGATCCGGGCGATGCCCGCGCCGTCCAGGTGGCCGGTCATCCCGCTCGCCTCGGCCCACAGGCCCCAGGCGAGGGACACCGCCGGCCGGCCCTCGGCCCGGCGGCGCTGCGCCAGGGCGTCCAGGACGGCGTTGGCGGCGGAATAGTTGCCCTGGCCGGGGGCACCGAACAGGGCGGCGGCCGAGGAGTAGAGCACGAAGGCCGACAGGTCCAGGTCCCTGGTCAGTTCGTCCAGGTGCAGCGCCGCGTCCACCTTGGGACGCAGCACCGTGTCGAACTGCTCCGCGGTGAGCGACTGCACGATCCCGTCGTCCAGGACGGCCGCCGTGTGCACCACCCCGGTGAGCGGGTGCTCCTCGGGGACGGAGTCCAGCAGCGCGGCCAGGGCCGCACGGTCCGCGACGTCGCAGGCTGCGACGGTCACCGAGGCGCCCAGGGTGGCGAGTTCCTCCGGAAGCTCGCCGGCCGCTCCGCTCCTGCTGACCAGCAGCAGGTGCCGCACGCCGTGCTCGGCGACCAGGCAGCGGGCGACGGCGCGACCCAGCGCGCCGGTGCCGCCGGTCACCAGCACCGTGCCGTCCGGGCCGAAGGCCGGCCCGTCCAGGTCGGCACGGGGCGCGCGGGCCAGCCGAGGGGCGTGCAGCTCGCCCTTGCGGAGCGCGAGTTGCGGCTCGTCGGCGGCCAGGGCCGCGGCCAGCGCCCGGCGCGAGGCCTGGTCGCCGTCCGTGTCGACCAGCGAGAAGCGGCCCGGGTTCTCCGACTGGGCGGAACGGACCAGACCCAGTACGGCGGCCTGCGCGAGGTCGGGTGCCGGGTCACCGGGGAGCGCGACGGCACCCCGGGTGAGCAGCACCAGCCGCGAGCCCGCCAGCCGCGGCTCGGCGAGCCAGGCCTGGAGGAGTTCCAGCGCGGCGGTCGCCGCGGCGCGCACCGCGGTCGCCTCGACCGAGGCGAGGACGACGGCGGGGACGTCGCTTCCCGCATCGAGCGCCGCGCTCAACCGCGCGATGCCGTCCAGCCGTTCGGCGCCCTCCGGACCGGGGGTACCGGCGCCGAGCACGGTCCACGCCTGCGCTGCCGCGGCCCTGGGGGCGGCCGTCCGCTCCCAGCTCAGCCGGAAGAGCGAGTCGGCCCGTCGGGCCGCCGCCGCGAGCTGTTCCGTCTTCACCGGGCGCAGCGCCAGGGACTTCACGGTCGCGACCGGAAGCCCCGACTGGTCAGCGACCCGGATCGTGACGGCCTCCTCGCCGGCCGGGGCGAGACGGACTCGCAGCGCGGTCGCGCCGGCGGCGTGCAGCGCGACGCCGTGCCAGGCGAACGGCATCCGGCCGTGCTCGATCCCGCCGTCCGGGCCGGCCAGCGCGCCCAGCGGAATGGTCTGCAGCACCGCGTCGAGCAGCGCCGGGTGAATGCCGAACCCCGTGGCGTCCGCCCGGAGCTGCTCGGGCAGCGCGACCTCCGCGAAGACCTCGTCGCCCCGGCGCCAGGCGGCCCGGATCCCCCGAAAGGCGGGGCCGTACTCGAAACCGGCCGCCGCGAAGCGCTCGTAGACGTCGCCGACCTCGACTTCGGTCGCCTCCTCGGGCGGCCAGCTGCCCAGCGGCACCGGGTGCCCGGCCGCTGCGGGGGCGAGGACGCCGGTGGCGTGCCGGGTCCACGGCTCGCCGACCGCGAAGGCCTCCGGCTCGTCCGGGCGGGCGTACACCTGCACCGTACGGCGGCCCGAGGCGTCGGGCGCCGCGACCGTCAACTGCACCTGGACGCCGCCCTGTTCGGGCAGCAGCAGCGGGTTCTCCAGCAGCAGCTCGTCGACCTGTCCGCAGTCGAGCAGCCGGCCGGCGTGCAGGGCGAGTTCGAGGAAGGCCGTGCCCGGCAGCAGCACGGTGCCGGCCAGCGCGTGGTCGGCGAGCCAGGCGTGGCTGCCGCGGGACAGGCGCCCGGTGAAGAGGAAGCCGTCCGTCTCCGGCAGCGGCACGCCGGCGCCCAGCAGCGGGTTGTCGGCGTTGCGCAGGCCGAGCGAGTCGGCGTCCGTCCGGCCCTGCCGGGCCTGCGGCCACAGCCGCGCCCGCTGGAACGGGTAGGTGGGCAGCTGGACCGGCCGCGGCCGGCGGTCGCCGAGCACGACGCTCCAGTCCGGTGCGAGACCGTGGATCCAGGCCTGGGCGAGCGAGTTGAGCAGCCGCTGCGGGCCGCCGTCCGTGCGCCGCAGGGTCTCCCCCAGGAAGGCCTGGCTGCCGGCCGCCTCGCAGGTCTCCCTGATCCCGACGTGCAGGACGGGGTGCGGGCTGATCTCCAGGAAGTGCGCGTACCCGTCGGCGACGAGCGCCCGGATCGCCGGCTCCAGCAGGACGGTCTGGCGCATGTTGCGGTACCAGTACCCGGCGTCGAGCTCCTCGGTGCCGAGCGGGCCGCCGGTGACGGTGGAGTAGAACGGGACGTCCGAGGCGCTCGGCGCGGTCTCGGCGAGGGCGGCCAGCATGCGCTCCCGGACCTCGTCGATGCGGGCCGAGTGCCCGGGCGTGTCCACTCCCGGGATGCGCCGGGCCCACGTCCCGTCGGCCTCCAGCGCGAGCCGGAACTCCTCCAGCGCTCCGCCGTCGCCGGAGACCACCACCGAGTGCGGCCCGTTGACGGCCGCGACGGAGAGCTGCCCGTCCCAGGGCCGCAGCCGCTCCTCGACCGCCCGGGCCGAGAGCGCTACGGACAGCATGCCGCTGGTGCCGGACAGTTCGAGCAGGGCCCGGCTGCGCAGGGCCACGATCCGGGCCGCGTCGGGCAGCGAGAGCGCCCCGGCCACCACCGCCGCGGCGACCTCGCCCTGGCTGTGGCCGACGACCGCGGCGGGCTCGACCCCGCAGGCCCGCCACACCTCGGCCAGACCCAGCATCACGGCGAACAGCGCGGGCTGGAGCACGTCCACCCGGTCGAGCGGGGGCGTGCCCTCGGCGCCGCGCAGCACCCCGGTGAGCGACCAGTCGAGGTACGGGGCGAACGCCCGCTCGCACTCCTCGATGCGGGCGGCGAAGACCGGTGAGGAGTCCAGGAGTTCGAGCGCCATGCCGGTCCACTGCGAGCCCTGGCCGGGGAAGACGAACACCGGCCGGGCACCGGCCGGGGCGGTTCCCCGCGGCACGGTCGGCGCGCCCTCGGCGAGGGCGGTCAGTTCCCGCAGCAGGGACTGCCGGTCCCGGCCGAGGACGACCGCCCGGTGCTCGAAGGAGGAGCGGTGGTGCAGCAGCGCGGCAGCAACGTCCACCGGGTCGGCGGACGGCTGCGCCTCGATGCTCTCCCGCAGCCGCTCGGCCTGCGCCCGGAGGGCGTCCGCCGACCTGCCGGACAGCAGCAGCGGGACCACCGGCGGCGCCTCGGCGAGGGCGGCGGCCGTGGCCCGCGGCGCCTCCTCGGGCGCGGACGCCGGCTCCGCCTCGACGGCCGCCGGTTCCTGTTCGAGGATGGCGTGGGCGTTGGTGCCGCTGATCCCGAAGGAGGACACGGCGGCGCGCCGGGGCCGCCCGGTCTCCGGCCAGGGCCTGGCCTCGGTGAGCAGCCGGACGGCACCGGAGGACCAGTCGACGTGCCCGGTCGGCTCGGCGCAGTGCAGGGACTTCGGCAGGACGCCGTGCCGCATCGCCATGACCATCTTGATGACGCCGCCGACGCCCGCGGCGGCCTGGCTGTGGCCGATGTTCGACTTCAGCGAACCGAGCCACAGGTGCTGGTCCGAGGCGCGCTCCTGCCCGTAGGTGGCGAGGAGGGACTGGGCCTCGATGGGGTCTCCGAGGGAGGTGCCCGTGCCGTGCGCCTCGACGGCGTCGATCTCGTCGGACCGCAGTCGCGCGTTCTCCAGCGCCTGGCGGATCACCCGCTGCTGGGAGGGGCCGTTGGGCGCCGTGAGACCGTTGCTCGCGCCGTCCTGGTTCACCGCCGACCCCCGGACCACCGCGAGGACGGGATGGCCGTTGCGCCGGGCGTCGGAGAGCCGCTCCAGCAGCAGCATGCCGACGCCCTCGCCCCAGCCCGTACCGTCGGCCGCGGCCGAGAAGGCCTTGCAGCGTCCGTCGGGTGCGAGCGAGCGCTGCCGGCTGAACTCGATGAACGACGCGGGCGTCGACATCACCGTGGCCCCGCCGGCCAGGGCCAGGGTGCACTCGCCCCGCCGCAGCGCCTGCGCGGCGAGGTGCAGGGTGACGAGCGAGGAGGAGCAGGCGGTGTCGACGGTCAGCGCCGGACCCTCGAAGCCGAAGGTGTACGCGATGCGCCCGGAGGCGATGCTGCCGGCGCTGCCGTTGATGACGTAGCCGGCGAGTTCGTCCTGGCCTTCGAGCAGGCCCTCGTAGTCGTGGTACATCACGGCGGCGAAGACTCCGGTGCGGCTTCCGCGCAGCGTCGCCGCGTCGATGCCGGCGCGCTCCACGGCCTCCCACGCGGTCTCCAGCAGGAGCCGCTGCTGCGGGTCCATCGCGAGCGCCTCGCGCCGGTTGATCCCGAAGAACTCGGCGTCGAACTCGGTCACGCCCCGCAGGAATCCGCCTTCCCGCGTGTAGGTGCGTCCGGCCCGCTCGGGGTCCGGGTCGTAGATGCCCTCGGTGTCCCAGCCGCGGTCGCGCGGGAACGGCGAGATCGCGTCGGTGCCGTCGGCGACCAGTCGCCACAGGTCCTCCGGCGAACCGACCCCGCCCGGGTACCGGCAGCTCATCCCAACGATCGCGATGGGCTCGTGGGCGGAGTCCTCCGCCTCCTGGAGCTGCTGTCGGACGTTGCGAAGCTCGGCGGTCGCCCGCTTCAGGTAGTCGCGCAGCTTCTCTTCAGCCGCCATGGTCTTGCTCCTTCTACGGAATCGCCACAGCCGGACGGCGGCCTCGGACCGCCGTCCGGACCTCGTTCACGCCTGTCTGGTCGCCTGCGTCGCTTCCGGCGTGGCGGAGCCCGGAAGGAGCATGAGGCGACTGGCGGTCCGGTTGATGTCGATGGGCAGGGCGGCGCCCCGCAGGCAGTCGGCCAGGGGGCCGTCGGCGACGAGGTAGAACCTCGCGTCCCGGTCGCACAGGACGTCGACCAGGTTGGCGAAGCGCTGCGCCGAGTCCCTGCTGCCGGACGTCAGCTCCGGCAGCCCGGAGAGCACCCAGGTGCCGAACCGGTCGGCCAGGCCCAGGTAGTCGATGGTCGAGGTGCGTTCGTCGCACAGCTCGTGGAAGTCGAACCAGACGAGGTCGTCGCGCACGGCGCGGGCCACCAGGTCCCGGCCCCCGATGTCGATCCGCTGCCGCTCGCCGTCGGTCGGCGGTTCGAGTCCGGCCTCGCGCAGCTGCTGCTCGGTGCCGGGCCAGATGTAGGCCCCGCGCTGGAACTGCGAACGGGCCTCTCCGGCGGTGCTCTCCGCGCGGTAGTCCTGCGGGCCCGCGACCTCCAGGACGTCCAGGTTGTCTTCGAGCAGTTTGATGGTCGGCTCGAACATGTGGTGGTAGACCGGGTTCGGCAGCAGGCCGTCGGGCGGGTAGTTCGAGGTGGTCACCAGGGTGACCTTCTGGTCGAACAGCGAGGCCAGGACGCGGCCCATCATCATGGCGTCGCCCGGGTCGTGCACGTGGAACTCGTCGAAGAACAGCAGCCGGCAGTCGCTCAGCAGCTCGGCGACGGCCAGGTCGCACGCGTTCCGCTCCTTGCGGTGCCGGGCGTAGACGGCGTGGAACTCGCGGAAGAACTCGTGGAAGTGCACCCGGCGCTTGTTCCGCACCGGCAACGCCTCGTAGAAGACTCCGGTCAGCCAGCTCTTGCCGCGCCCGACCGGCCCCCATACGTAGACGCCGCGCGGCTGCTTTCCGCCGAAGAAACGGCGGCGGCCGGACAACTCGGCGGCCAGTGCGGAAAGCCGCTCGGCCGCGGCGATCTGCGAGGCATCGAGAACGAAACCAGCTTCCTCGGCTGCGCGCTCGAACTTCTCGATCAACTGACGGCCCCCCCGGTTCCAGTCTGAGACAACGCCGACACCGGTGACGGTTACTCATCGGCGAGCGGTCGTGATCCTGCCAGAGTTCACGGCCCGCGACAATGCCCTACCGGGGAGTGATGATCATCACTCACGTCGGAAACCTCGCAGGTGGGACACTGTGCGCCATGAAAGAGCTCGATGGGCGACAGGTGGGTGTCGACGAGATCACTTCGCTCGCACTGGTCGGTTACGGCCATTTCACGACCATGCGCGTCGAGGGCGGCTCAATACGCGGACTCGCACTGCATTTCGCCCGGCTGGCCCGGGACTGCCGGACTGTTTTCGGCACCGAACTGGACTTGGAACACGTCCGTCAAGAACTGCTCCACGCACTGGATCTGACGGATGATGAGAACGCTTTCGTCGCCCGGATCACCGTTTTCGATCCGGATCTGATTCTCACTCACCCGGCCGGGCCGACCGCTCCGCGGGTCCTCGTCACCACGCGTCCCGCCCCGGAACTTCCGCAAGGGCCGCTGCGCGTCCGGCCCGTCAGGCACCTGCGTCAGGTGGCCGGGGTGAAGCACACCGGGCTCTTCGACAGCCTTCACCTGCGCCGCGCGGCCCAACTCGACGGCTTCGACGACGCGTTGTTCCACGATGACGAGCTGGGGATCTCCGAGGGAGCCACCTGGAACGTGGGCTTCTTCGACGGCCGCCGACTGGTCTGGCCGCGTGCGGAGCACCTGCCCGGCGTGACCGAGTCGCTGCTGACCGAGGCTCATGGCGGCTTCGTGTCACGGACCGTGACGCTGGACGACCTTCCGTCCATGGAAGCGGCGTTCGCCACCAACGCCGCCGTCGGCGTCCGGCCGATCTCCGCCATCGGCACCGTACCTTTTGCGACGGATCACCCCGTCCTGACCGAACTCCGCCACCGCTACGCGGAGATCACGGCCGAGGACCCGCGCTGACGATCCCGGATCCGCGGATCCCCGCCGAAGCACCCGCGCCGGCCAGGCGCACCACGGAAGGACAGCACCACCCATGACGACCACCGTCGCCACCGACCAGCTCTGGATACGCCGCTACCACCAGGCCGGTCCGGGCGCCCCGACCCTCGTCTGCCTCCCCCACGCGGGCGGCAGCGCCACCTTCTACTTCCCCATGTCCCGTGCGCTGGCCCCCCGCTGCGACGTGCTGGCGGTCCAGTACCCGGGTCGACAGGACCGCCGCTCGGAGCCGCTGGTCGAGTCGATCGACGAGCTCGCCGACCAGCTCCTGCCCGTGCTCCGGCGGAACACGGACGGGCCGGTGGCGTTCTTCGGCCACAGCATGGGCGCCAGCCTCGCCTTCGAACTGGCCCGCCGCTTCGAGGAGGCCGGCACGGTGCCGAGCGCACTCTTCGTCTCGGCCCGGCCCGCGCCCTCCCGCCTCCGCGAGGGCGGCACCGTCCACCTCGGCGACGACGGCGAACTGATCGCTAAGCTCCGGGAACTCAGCGGCACCGACGAACAGGTGCTCGGCGACGAGGAGCTGCTGCGGATGGCGCTGCCCGCCATCCGGAACGACTACAAGGCGGCCGAGACCTACCGGTACCGGCCCGGCCCCCGGCTGAACTGCCCCGTGCACGTGCTCGCCGGCACCGAGGACCCGATGGTCACCGAGGACGAGGCGGCCGCGTGGGCCGACCACACCACCGGCGCCTTCTCCCTCGACATCTACCCCGGCGGCCACTTCTACCTGATCCACCACCAGGCCCCGATCCTCCGCGCCGTCTCCGAGCGCCTCACCGGCGCCTGAGCCCCGGCGAGGCGCCCCCTCCGACCCGCCCGCGGGTCGGAGGCCGCCGTCACAGGCCGAGGATCCGGACCGCCATCTCGCGCATCTCGACCTTGCGGATCTTGCCGGTGACGGTCATCGGGAACTCCTCGACCACGTGCACGTAGCGCGGGACCTTGAAGTGGGCCAGCCGCCCGGCGCAGTAGGCGGCCACGGCCTCGGCGGTGAGCGGATCGGCGCCTTCGCGCATCCGGATCCAGGCCATCAGCTCCTCGCCGTACTTGGCGTCCGGGACACCGATCACCTGCACGTCGAGGACGTCCGGATGGGTGTACAGGAACTCCTCGATCTCGCGCGGGTAGAGGTTCTCCCCGCCGCGGATCACCATGTCCTTGATCCGACCGGTGATCGCGAGGTAGCCGTCCTCGTCCATCACGGCGAGGTCGCCGGTGTGCATCCAGCGGGCCGCATCGACGGCCTCGGCGGTGCGCTCGGGCTCCTCCCAGTAGCCGAGCATCACGGAGTAACCGCGGGTGCACAGCTCGCCGGGCTCGCCGCGCGGGACGGTACGGCCGGTGGCCGGGTCGACGACCTTGACCTCCAGGTGGGGGCCGACCCGGCCGACGGTGGCGACCCGGCGCTCCACCGGGTCGTCGGTGCGGGTCTGGGTGGAGACCGGCGAGGTCTCGGTCATGCCGTAGCAGATGGACACCTCGGCCATGCCCATCCGCTCGATGACCTCCTTCATCACCTCGGTCGGGCAGGGCGAGCCGGCCATGATGCCGGTGCGCAGGGCGGTGAGGTCGTAGCGGGCGAAGTCCGGGTCGGCGAGTTCGGCGATGAACATCGTCGGCACGCCGTACAGCGACGTGCAGCGCTCGGCGGCGACCGCGGCCAGGGTGGCACCGGGCTCGAAGGAAGGCGCCGGGATGACCGTGCAGGCGCCGTGCGAGGTGGCCGCGAGGTTGCCCATGACCATGCCGAAGCAGTGGTAGAAGGGCACCGGGATGCAGATCCGGTCCTGCTCGGTGTAGTCCAGCAACTCGCCCACGAAGTACCCGTTGTTGAGGATGTTGTGGTGCGAGAGGGTGGCGCCCTTGGGGAAGCCGGTGGTGCCCGAGGTGTACTGGATGTTGATCGGGTCGTCCGGGTCCAACTCGCCCTGGCGGGCGGCCAGCAGGGCGGGGTCGGCGGAGCGGCCGGCCGCCAGGGTGTCCTCCCAGGCGGGGCTGCCGAACAGCAGGACCCGCTCCAACCGCGGGCAGCGCGGCCGGACTTCCCCGATCATCCCGGCGTAGTCGGAGGTCTTGAAACGCTCGGCGGCGACCAGCAGCCGGATCCCGGCCTGGTTCAGCACGTACTCCAGCTCGTGCGCCCGGTAGGCCGGGTTGACGGTGACCAGGATGGCGCCGAGCTTGGCGGTGGCGTACTGGGTGAGCGTCCACTCGGCGCAGTTGGGGGCCCAGATGCCGACCCGGTCGCCCTTGGCGATCCCCAGTCCCAGCAGGCCGAGGGCCAGCGCGTCGACGTCGGCGGCGAGTTGGGCGTACGTCCAGCGGCGGGCGGTGGGACGGTCGACCAGGGCGTCGCGGTCGGGGAAGGCGCGCACCGCGCGGTCCAGGTTCTCCCCGATGGTGTCGCCCAGCAGCGGGACGTCCGCGGTTCCGGAGGCGTAGCTGCGCTGGGCGGGCGGTGTCGGCACGGGCTGGCTCCTGGGTGCGGCGGTGCGGGACAGGGGTCCATGGTCGCGGCCCCGGGCCCGCGCCGCCACCCCCGAACGGGGGTACGGACACGGCGCCGGGGCCGCCCCGCGGGGTTGACCGCGCGGCACCGCGCCCGGGTCGCGGGGGGAT
>NZ_JBHXEG010000134.1:0-14985 GCF_042724935.1 Kitasatospora sp. NPDC127060 | reverse complement strand
GCACCCTGCGCCGCAACACCCCCGAAACCACCCAACTCACCCACGCCCTCGCCCACACCTGGACCCACAACACCCCCACCACCACAACCACCAAAACCCCCACCCCCCACCACACCCCCCTCCCCACCTACCCCTTCCAACACCAGCACTACTGGGCCATGCCGAGCAGCACGTCGGTCGGGTCCGGGCAGACCACGACCGGCCACCCGCTGGTCAGCGGCAGCCTCGAACAACCCGAGGGGCGGGGGCTGATCCTCACCGGCCAGGTCTCCACCACGGCGCAGCCCTGGCTGGCCGACCACGCCGTGCAGGACACCGTCCTGGTCCCGGGCACCGCGTTCCTCGACATGGCGCTGCACGCCGCCGGGGCGCTCGGCCGTGCCCACGTCGAGGAGCTCACCCTCGAAAGTCCGCTCACCCTGCCCGACGGCTCCCCGGTCCGGCTCCATGTCGCCACCGCACCCGACGGGGACGGCCGTCACACCGTCACCGTCCACTCGCGTCCGGCCGGCGACCCGGACCAGCCGTGGACCCGCCACGCCGTCGGCACCATCGCGGAGGGCGCCCGGTCCGAGCCGCCGGTGGTCGACGAGGCGTGGCCGCCGGCCGGGGCCGAGCCCGTCCCGCTGGACGACTTCTACGGGCGGCTCGCCGGCCTCGGTTACCTGTACGGTCCGACCTTCCGCGGGCTGCGGGCGGCCTGGCGGGACGGCGACGTGTTCTACGCCGACATCCGGTTGCCCGAGGACGCCGATCCGGCCGGTTTCGCCGTCCACCCGGCACTGCTCGACGCCGCGCTGCACACGGTGGCGCTCGGCGCCGGCCCGGACGGCGCCGCGCCCCCCGTCCGGCTGCCGTTCTCCTGGTCCGGCGTCACCCTGCACGCGACCGGGGCGACCGCGCTGCGGGTGCGCACGACGCTGGTCGACGACACCACGGCCGCGCTCGACATCGCCGACGGTTTCGGGCGGCCGCTCATCACGATCCCGTCGCTGCGGCTGCGGGAGCTCGACCCGGGACGGCTCGCGGGCCCGCACCCGCTGCACAACTCGATCTTCCGGATGGACTGGGTCCGCACGGAGCCCGCCCGCGCCGTCGGCGCCTCCCCCGAGAGCGCCGCCCCGGCCCGGGAGGCCGGGGCCTGGGCGGTGCTCGGGGACGGCGCGGCCGGTCTGGGCGTGCCGCTCGACGGGGTCGCGGAGCACGCGACGCTGGGCGCCCTGGTCGGGGCGATGGACGCCGGTGCGCCCGCACCGGACGTCGTCCTGCTGCCCTGCCCCACGCCGCCGACCGGCGCCGATCCGGCCGCGCTCGCGCACGACACCGCGCGACACGTCCTCGGCCTGGTCCAGGCGTGGCTCGCCGAGGAGCGGTTCGCCTCGTCCACGTTGGTCGTCCTGACCCGCGGCGCCGTGGCCGTCCACCCCGGCGACCCGATCGAGGACCTTCCGGGCTCGACGGTGTGGGGTCTGCTCCGCGCCGCCTGGTGGGAGGAGCCGGGCCGGTTCGTGCTGGTCGACCTGGACGGCGCCGGCACGGCACCGGCGGCGCTGCGCGAGGCGGTCGCCTCCGGCGAGATCCAGGTCGCGCTGCGGGACGGCGCCTGCCTGCGCCCGCGCCTGGTCGCCGTCCGGCCCGAGGAGGAGGCCCCCGGGTTCGCCTTCGACCCGGACGGCACCGTCCTGGTCACCGGCGGGACCGGCACGATCGGCGCCCACCTCGCCCGGCACCTGGTGACCACCCACGGGGTCCGGCACCTGCTGCTCACCAGCCGCAGCGGCGTCGCGGCTCCGGGCGCACCGGAGTTGGGGGACGAGCTGGTGGCGGCGGGCGCCGACGTCACCATCGCCGCCTGCGACACCGCCGACCGCGCGGCACTCGCGGGGCTGCTCGCGGGCATCCCCGAGGAGCATCCGCTCACCGCCGTGGTGCACACCGCCGGGGTCCTGGAGGACGGCGTGCTCGGCGCGCTCACCGGCGAGCAGGCGGACGCCGTCCTGCGGCCGAAGGCGGACGCGGCCTGGCACCTGCACACGCTGACCGAGGGCCTCGATCTGCGGTCGTTCGTGCTGTTCTCCTCCGCCGCGGGCGTCATCGGCAACCCGGGGCAGTCCACCTACGCGGCCGCCAACACCTTCGTGGACGCGCTGGCCGCCCACCGCCGCTCCCGCGGACTGCCCGCGGATTCGCTGGCATGGGGCCTGTGGGCGGAGACCAGCTCCATGACGGCCGGTCTGGACAGCGCCGGCGTCGCCCGGCTGACCCGCAACGCGGCGGCGATCGGCACCGAGCAGGGGATGGCCCTGTTCGACGCGGCGCTCGCGGTGCCGGACCACACCCCGCTGCTGCTCGCCCGCATCCGGCCCACCACGATCGACGCGGAGGACGGCTCGGTCGCGCCGATCCTGCGCACCCTGGCCAGGCCGTCCCTGCGGCGGGCCGCCGCGGCCGCCGCCGAGCCGTCCGCCACCGGGGGCCTGGCCGGACGGCTGCGCCCGCTGGGCGGTGCGGAGCGGCGAGCGGCGCTCACCGACCTGATCGGCGCGCACGTCGCGGCGGTGCTCGGGCACGGCGGAACGGGCGGAACGGGCGGCGTGGACGCGACGCGCAGCTTCAAGGACATGGGCTTCGACTCGCTCACCGCCGTCGAGTTCCGCAACCGGATGAACACCGCGACGGGGCTCCGACTGCCGGCCACGCTGGTCTTCGACCATCCGACCGTGGCGGCGCTCGCCGACCGGCTGGGTGCCGAACTGCTGGACACCGAGCCGCCCGTCGCGGCGCCGGTCGCGAACGGCACCGCCGCGTCCGCCACGGCGGGCGGGGAGGAGGACGACCGGATCGCGATCGTCGGCATGGCGTGCCGCTTCCCCGGCGGCGTCCGGACCCCCGACGCCCTGTGGCGGCTGGTGGCCGACGGCGTCGACGCGATCGGCGGATTCCCGGCCAACCGCGGCTGGGACGCCGAGGATCTGTACGACCCGGACCCGGACCGGCAGGGGAAGACGTACGCCCGGCACGGCGGGTTCCTGCACGACGCCGACGAGTTCGACGCGGAGTTCTTCGGGGTGAGCCCCCGCGAGGCACTGGCGATGGACCCGCAGCAGCGGCTGCTGCTCGCGTCCACGTGGGAGGTGCTGGAGAACGCCGCCATCGACCCGGCCTCACTGCGCGGCAGCGCCACCGGGGTGTTCATCGGGACGGCCGCGCAGGAGTACGGGCTCGGTGCCCGGCCGGCCGGCACCGACCCCGAGGGCTATCGGATCACCGGTTCGACGACGAGCGTCGCCTCCGGCCGGATCGCCTACACCTTCGGCCTCGAAGGGCCGGCGATGACCGTCGACACGGCCTGCTCCTCGTCACTGGTCGCCCTGCACCTGGCCGCGCAGTCACTGCGCAACGGCGAATGCGGGCTGGCACTGGCGGGCGGCGCCGCGGTCATGGCGACGCCGACGCTGTTCGTCGAGTTCAGCCGGCAGCGGGGCCTGGCGCCCGACGGCCGGTGCAAGCCGTTCGGCGCCGCCGCCGACGGCACCGCCTGGGGCGAGGGCGTCGGCGTGCTGCTGCTGGAGCGGTTGTCGGACGCCCGGCGCAACGGGCACCAGGTGCTCGCGGTGGTGCGCGGCTCGGCCGTGAACTCCGACGGCACCAGCAACGGCCTGACCGCCCCCAACGGCCCCTCCCAGCAGCGGGTGATCCGCCAGGCCCTGGCCAACGCGGGCCTCGCACCCGCCGACGTCGACGCGGTCGAGGCGCACGGCACCGGGACGAGGCTCGGCGACCCGATCGAGGCCCAGGCGCTGCTGGCCACCTACGGGCAGGACCGGCCCGCCGACCGGCCGCTCTGGATCGGCTCGGTCAAGTCCAACATCGGCCACACCCAGGCCGCCGCCGGCGTCGCCGGGATCATCAAGACGGTGCAGGCGATGCGGCACGGCGTCCTGCCCCGCACCCTGAACGTGGACGAGCCGACGCCGCACGTCGACTGGGAGTCCGGCGGCGTCCGGGTGCTCACCGCCGACCGGCCGTGGTCGGACACCGCCGGGCCGCGCCGCGCCGGTGTCTCGGCGTTCGGCATCAGCGGCACCAACGCGCACGTCGTCCTGGAATGGGACCCGGCGACCGCGGCCGTCCCGGACCCCGGTCCCGCGCCCGTCAGCGTCACCGCCGAACTCGCCGAGGCCGCCGAACTCGCCGAAGCCGACGGGAACGGGGCCGCCGGAGCCGACGAGGCGGCCGGAGCCGACGAGGCCACCGCCAAGGCCGGGCGGGAGGACCGTCCGGACCCGGCCGCCGCGCCCCCGGTGGTCCCCTGGCTGCTGTCGGCCAGGACCGAAGCCGCGCTGACCGCGCACGCACGGCAGCTCGCCGCCCATCTCGACGGGCACGACGGCCTGCGCCCCGCCGACGTCGCCGCCGCGCTGGCGGCCCGGCCACTGCACGAACACCGCGCCGCCGTGACCGGCAGCACCCGCGAGGAGTTCCGCGCCGCCCTGGCGGCCGTCGCCGACGGCGGACGGACCGCCGGCGGGGTGCGCCCCGGGGCGGGCCGGACCGCGTTCCTGTTCTCCGGCCAGGGCGCCCAGCGGCCCGGGATGGGCCGGGAGCTGTACGAGCACTTCCCGGTCTTCGCCGCCGAACTCGACCGGGTCTGCGCGCACGTGGACGCCCGACTGGACGTACCGCTGCGCTCGGTGATGTTCGCCGAGGCGGGCACGGCGGAGGCGGCACTGCTCGACCGGACCGGATACGGGCAGCCGGCCGTCTTCGCCCTGGAGGTGGCGCTGTTCCGCCTGCTCGGGTCGTGGGGCCTGCGGCCCGACGCCGTACTCGGGCACTCGGTCGGCGAGATCGCCGCCGCACACGTGGCCGGGGTCCTCGGCCTCGCCGACGCCTGCACGCTGGTCGCCGAACGCTCGCGGCTGATGCAGTCGGTGACGGCGCGCGGCGCGATGGTCGCGATCCGGGCGGGCGAGGAGGAGGTCGCCCGGTCCCTGGTGGAAGCCGCCGGAGCGGGGGCCGTCTCGATCGCGGCCGTCAACACCGCCCGGTCGACCGTCGTCTCCGGCGACGCGGAGGCCGTGGCCCGGGTCGCGGCCCACTGGTCGGAGCGCGGCCGCAGGACGACGCCGCTGCGGGTCAGCCACGCGTTCCACTCGCCGCACATGGACGGCATCCTGGACGAGTTCGGCGAGGTCGTCGGCCGCCTCGACTTCCACCCGGCGCAGCTGCCGATCGTCTCCGGACTCACCGGGCGGCAGGCCACCGGGGCGGAGCTGGCCGATCCGGCGTACTGGACGCGCCAGGTGCGGGAGGCGGTCCGGTTCCACGACGGGACGGAAGCGCTGCGCGAGCTGGGCGCCACGGTGTTCTTCGAGGTCGGCCCCGATGCGGCGCTGACCGCGCTGGTGTCGGACGGACCGGAGGACTCCGCCGACGGAACCGCCGCGGCCACGGACGACGACACGAACGACCGCACAGGCAACGGCACGAACGACCGTACGAGCGACGGCACGGGCGACGGCACGGGCCCGGGCCGGGCCACCGACGAGGGCCCCGACGCGGGCACGCCCGCAGGCACCGGCCACCGCCGCAGCCACCGGATCGCGGCGCTGCGCCGGGACCGCCCGGAGCCGCCGACCCTGGTCGCGGCCGTGGCGGAGGCCGCGCTCCGCGGAGCCGCGGTGGACTGGCGGGCGTTCTTCGCCCGGCTCTCCCCGCAACCGGTGCAACTGCCCAACTACCCCTTCCAGGGGCGGCGGTTCTGGCTCTCGGCCGCCCTCTCCCCCGCCACCCCGGGCACCGGGGCCGGCGCGCACGGGCTGCTGACGGCGGCGACGTCGCTGGCCGACGGCGGCGGGTGGCTGCTGAGCGGCCGGGTGTCCCGAAGCACCCACCCGTGGCTCACCGAGCACACCGTGAACGGCGCCGCGATCGTGCCCGGCACGGTCTTCCTCGACATCGCGGTGCACACGGCGAAGGTCACCGGGAACGCCCGGATCGACGAACTCACCGTCGAGGCGGCGCTCCTGCTGCCGGAGAGCGGGGCCGTGGACCTCCAGGTCCTGGTGTCCGCACCTGACGCGCGCGGCCTGCACACCCTCACGATCAGCTCGCGCGCCCACGGGCACCGCGACGAGGACGGCGACCGTCCCTGGACCCGGCACGCGTCCGGGGCGCTGGGCGGCCGTCCCGCCGAGCCGTTCGAGGACTTCCCGGCGGCCTGGCCGCCGCCGGGCGCCGAGCCGATCGACCTCGACGGGCTGTACGACACGCTCGCCGACGCCGGTGTCGGCTACGGGCCCGCCTTCCAGGGGCTGCGGTCGGCCTGGCGGGACGACACCGCCGTCTACACGGAGGCCGACGCCCCCGAGGCCGACGGCGGCACGGACGGCCTGCATCCGGCGGTGCTCGACGCCTCGCTGCACGCACTGGCGACCGACCACCCCTCGCTGAACGCCGGCGGGGAGGTCCTGCTGCCCTTCTCCTGGCGCGGTGTCGACCCGTACGCCTGGAGCGCCGCGACGATCCGCAGCCGGCTGACCCGGACCGGGCCCGACACCCTGGCGCTGGCCGTCACCGATTCCGACGGGACCCCCGTGGCGGCGGTGGAGGCCCTACGGGTCCGGGCGGTGGCCCTCGGCGAGGTCGGCGCGCGGCGGCACGAGGCGTACCGGCTGGACTGGGGCCCGGTGACGGCCCGTCCGGAGCCGGCGCCCGCGACCGACGCCGTCCTGCTGCGGGTGGAGGCGTCCGGCGACGCCGGGCCCGAGGAGGTTCGCGCCACCGTGGCCCGGGTGCTCGACACGGTCCAGCGGTGGGCGACCGGAGACCACCCGGCGCGGTCCCGCCTGGTGGTCGTCACCCGGGGCGCCGTCGTCACCGGCCCCGGTCCCGAGGCCGGCGGCGCGCCCGGCACCGACCCGACCGGCACCGACCTGGCGGGCGCCGACCTGGCGGGCGCCGCCGTCTGGGGCCTGGTCCGCAGCGCGCAGGCCGAGCACCCCGGGCGGTTCGTCCTGCTCGACCTCGAAGGCGGGCCCGTCGGCAGCTCCGTCGGCAGCTCCGTCGGCGGCACCGACAGCGGCCCCGCAACCGGCGCCGACAGCGACTCCGAGGACTCCCTCACCCGGACCATCGCCGCGGCCCTCGCCCTCGACGAACCCCAACTGGCCCTGCGCCAGGGCGATTTCCTGACCCCCCGGGTGACCGCCGCACCACTGACCGCCCCCGCCGGCTCCCCGCTCGACCCGGACGGGACGGTCCTGGTCACCGGCGGCACCGGCGCCCTGGGCGCTCTCGTGGCCCGGCACCTCGTCACCCGCCACGGCGTCCGGCACCTGCTGCTGGCCGGCCGCCGGGGCGCCGACGCGCCGGGCGCCACCGAGCTGCGGTCCGAACTGGCCGGGTACGGCGCCGAGGTGACCGTCGCCGCCTGCGACGCCGCCGACCGCGAGGCACTCGCGGAGCTGCTCGCGGGCATCCCCGACGGGCACCCGCTCACGGCCGTCGTGCACACCGCCGGGGTCCTGGACGACGCCGCACTGGACAACCTGGGCCCCGACCGGATCGACACGGTCTTCCGGCCGAAGGCCGACGCCGCCCGGCACCTGCACGAGCTGACCGCCGGCACCGGGCTCGCGGCCTTCGTCCTGTTCTCCTCCGTCGCGGGCACGCTCGGCACACCCGGACAGGCCAACTACGCGGCCGCGAACGCCTGTCTCGACGCCCTCGCGCACCGCCGCCGCGCCCTGGGACTCCCCGCGACCAGCCTGGTGTGGGGGCCGTGGGCGGAGGCCGGCGGGATGGCGGCCGACGAACGGCGGGTCCGCCAGGCCGCGCTGGTCCCGCTGTCCGCCGAGGCCGGCCTCGGCCTGTTCGACGCCGCCCTCGCCGCGGACCACCCGGTGCCGCTCGCGCTGCGCCTCGACCGCGCCGCCCTGCGCGCGGCGGACCCGGCGGCGGTCCCGCCGGTGCTGTCGGCGCTGGCGGGCACGCCCGCACACCGCCGGACCGAGCGGACCCCGCTCCTGCGGCGACTCCAGGGCCTCGACGGAGCGCGGCGGACCCAGGTGCTGCTGGCGGCGGTGCGCGACCAGGTCGCGGCGGTCCTCGGGCACGAGGGCACCGACCGTGTCCCCGCCGACCGCGAGTTCAACGAGCTGGGCTTCGACTCGCTGACCGGCATCGACCTGCGCAACCGGCTCTCCGCCGCGACCGGCCTGCGGCTGCCCGCGACGCTCGTCTTCGACTACCCCAACCCGGCGGCGCTGGCCGCCCATCTCGGGGCCGAACTGCCCGGCCTGGGCGCAACGGCGCCCGGACGGCCCGAGCCCGCGCGGCGGACCCGGCCGACGGTCACGGACGATCCGATCGTGATCGTCGGGATGGCCTGCCGGTTCCCCGGTGAGGTCCGGTCCCCGGAGGACCTGTGGCGGCTGGTCCGCGACGGGGTCGACGCGATCGGCCCGTTCCCCACCGACCGGGACTGGGACGTCGAGGAGCTCTACGACCCGGCGCCCGAGCGGCACGGCAAGTCCTACACCCGCGAGGGCGGCTTCCTCCACGACGCGGACCGGTTCGACCCGCACTTCTTCGGGATGAGCCCGCGCGACGCGATGGCCGCCGACCCGCAGCAGCGGCTGCTGCTCGAAACCGGCTGGGAGGTGCTGGAACGCGCCGGCATCGACCCGGCGGACCTCCGCGGCAGCCGCACCGGGGTCTTCACCGGCGTCATGTACAGCGATTACGGCGCCCGCCTGGTGAACAGCCGGGTCGACGAGTACGAGGGATACCTCGGCACGGGCAGCGCGGGCAGCATCGCGTCCGGCCGCGTCGCCTACACCTTCGGCTTCGAGGGCCCGGCAATCACCGTGGACACCGCCTGCTCGTCCTCCCTGGTGAGCCTGCACCTCGCCGTCCGCGCCCTGCGCGACGGCGAGTGCGACCTCGCGCTCGCCGGCGGCGTGACCGTGATGGCGACCCCGGCCCCCTTCGTCGAGTTCAGCCGCCAGCGCGGGCTCGCCCCGGACGGCCGCTGCAAGCCGTTCGGCGCGGGCGCCGACGGGGTCGCCTGGGCGGAGGGCGTGGGACTGCTGCTGGTCGAGCGGCTCTCCGACGCCCGCCGCCACGGCCACCGGGTGCTCGCCGTGGTCCGCGGGACGGCCGTCAACCAGGACGGCGCCTCCAACGGGCTCACCGCGCCCAACGGCCCGTCCCAGCAGCGGGTGATCCGCCAGGCCCTGGCCGACGCGGGCCTCGCACCCGCCGACGTGGACGCGGTCGAGGCGCACGGCACCGGGACGCCGCTGGGGGACCCGATCGAGGCCCAGGCGCTGATGGCGGTCTACGGGCAGGACCGGGAGGCCGACAGGCCGCTCTGGATCGGCTCGGTCAAGTCCAACATCGGGCACGCCCAGGCCGCCGCCGGGGTCGCCGGCATCATCAAGACGGTGCAGGCGCTCCAGCACGGCCGACTGCCGCGCAGCCTGCACGCCGACACTCCGTCACCGCACGTGGACTGGGCGTCGGGCGGTGTCGCCGTCCTGCGGGAGGAGCGGGCCTGGCCGGACCACGACGGCCCGCGCCGCGCCGGGGTGTCGGCGTTCGGCATCAGCGGCACCAACGCGCACGTCGTCCTGGAGGCGCCCGCCGCCGAGGACCTGCCCGGGACGGCCACCGCTCCCGGGGGCACCGCGCCCGACGCTTCGACCGCACCCGACGCTTCGACCGCTTCGACCGCTCCGGCAGCTCCGGCCACCTCGACCGCTGCCGCCGAGCCCGCCGTTCCCGCCCCGGTGGTGCCCTGGCTGCTGTCGGCCAGGACGGACCCGGCCCTCGCCGAACACGCCGCCCGGGTGCGCGACTTCGTCCGGGAGCACCCCGAGCACGGTCCCGCCGACCTCGCCCGCTCGCTCGGCGTCCGGTCGGTGTTCGAGCGGGCGGCCGCGGTGGTCGGCCGGACCCGGGAGGACCTGCTCTCCGGGCTGGACGCGCTCGCCGCGGGCCGCACCGCACCGCACGTCGTCCGGGGCGGTACCGGGGAGCGCGGCGCGACCGCCTTCCTGTTCTCCGGTCAGGGATCCCAGCGGGCCCGGATGGGCAGCGGCCTGTACGCGGCCCACCCGGAGTTCCGGCGCGCGCTGGACGAGGTGTGCGCGCACTTCGACGGACTGCTCGACCGGCCGCTGCGGGGGCTGATGTTCGCGCCCGCCGGGACCGCCGAGGAGGATCTGCTGCACGAGACCCGCTACACGCAGCCCGCGCTCTTCGCCCTGGAGGTCGCCCTCTACCGGCTGCTGCGGAGCTGGGGCGTCGCCCCCGACTACCTGATGGGGCACTCGGTCGGCGAGTTCGCCGCCGCGCACGTCGCGGGCGTCCTGTCGCTGGCCGACGCCTGCACGCTGGTCGCCGTCCGCGGCCGGCTGATGCACGAGGTCGCCGGCCGCGGCGCCATGGTGGCGATCGGCGCGGGCGCCGACGAGGTGCGCGCCTCGCTGGCCGGCCGGGAGGACGCGGTCGGCATCGCCGCCGTCAACGGCCCCGCCGGCACGGTGGTGTCGGGCGACGAGGTCGCCGTCATGGCGGTCGTCGACGAGTGGGCCCGGCGCGGCAGCAGGACCAAGCGCCTGCTGGTCAGCCACGCCTTCCACTCGCCGCTGATGGAGCCGATGACGGCGGCCCTCCGGGCGACCGCCGAGCGGCTGCGCTACGCGGAGCCGACCATCCCCGTGGTGTCGACCGTCACCGGGGCCGTGGTGGAGCCCGGCACCATGGCGTCGGCCGACTACTGGGTCGACCAGGTGCTGCGGCCGGTGCTGTTCGCGGACGGCATCGCGACCCTGCACGCCGCCGGGGTGCGCGCCTACCTGGAACTGGGCTCGGACGCGCTGGCCTCGATCACCCCGGACTGCCTGCCCGAGCAGGACCTCCGGCCGCTGGTGGGCGCACTGCTGCGCAAGGACCGGCCCGAACCGGAGTCGGTGGCCACCGCGCTGGCCCAGGCACGGCTGCACGGCGTGCGGGTGGACCTGGCGGCCCTGCTGCCCGACGCCCGCCCCGCGGACGGCCTGCCCACGTACCCGTTCCAGCGCGAGCGCTTCTGGCTCAGCCGGCCCGCCGACTCCGGCGACCCGACGGGGCTCGGCCTGGACCGGACGACCCACCCCTTCCTCGGTGCCGGAACCGAACTGCCCGACGGGGGCTTCCTGTTCACCGGGCGGATCTCGGCGCAGACCCAGCCCTGGCTGGCCGATCACACCGTCCACGGCAGTCTGGTCGTCCCCGCCACGGCGCTGGTCGAGCCGGCCCTGTACGCGGGCGGGCGGGCCGGTTGCGGCCGGGTCGACGAGCTCGACCTGTCCGCCCCGCTGGTCCTGCCCGAGACCGGGGCCGTCCACCTCCAGGTGGTCACCGGTGCCCCCGACGCCGACGGCCGACGGAGCGTCGTCATCCGTTCCCGGCCGGCCGGTTCGGCCGAGGAGGGATGGACGCGTCACGGCCAGGGCATCCTCGCCCCCTCGGCCCCGGCCCCGGCCCCGGCCCCGGCCCCCGACGGCGCCTGGCCGCCGCCCGGCGCGCAACCCGCCGACGCCGCCGAGATCTACGAACTGCTCGCCGGCCTCGGCCTCGGCTACGGTCCCGCGTTCCGCGGCCTGCGCAAGGTGTGGCGGCACGGCGACGAGGTACTGGCCGAGGTCCGGCTGACCGGGTCGCCCTCGTCCGGCTTCCGGATCCACCCCGCGCTGCTGGACGCCGCCCTGCACACCCTCGCGTACGTCCACACCGACGTGGACCGCGCCGCGGGCGTGCCGGTGCCG
Source organism: Kitasatospora sp. NPDC127060 (assembly GCF_042724935.1). Classification (NCBI taxonomy): domain Bacteria; kingdom Bacillati; phylum Actinomycetota; class Actinomycetes; order Kitasatosporales; family Streptomycetaceae; genus Kitasatospora; species Kitasatospora sp. NPDC127060. Next base: position 3,166 of record NZ_JBHXEG010000134.1, on the reverse strand, counting down.
TTCTCCTGGGCGGGCGTCAGCGTGTCCGGGGACGCCACGGACACCCTCCGCGTACGGCTGACCCGGGCGGGCACCGGGTTCGCGCTGCGGCTGACCGACGACCGGGGCGGCGAGGTCGCCGCGATCGAGTCGCTGTCGGTCCGGAACCTGGCGCCCGGACAGTTCGGCGCGGCGGGGGGCGAGGGGTCCAGGGCGCGGTTCGGCGTCACCTGGACCGAGGTCGCACTGCCCGCCCCGCCGGACGGCGCGGGCACCCCGGTCGCCCCGGTGGACGCCCTGCTGGACGCCGCGGTGGGCCGGCCGGTGAACGGGTCCGCCCCGGACACCGCCGCCGCGCCGGACCTGCTGCTCCTCGACTGCACACGGATCCCCGCCGCAGGCCCGGCCCCGACGGACGCGGACCCGGCACTCGACGACCCGGCACTCGACGACCCGGCGGGCACGGACCCGGCCGAGGCGGCGCGCCGGGCGACCGCGCACGTCCTCGGCGTCCTCCAGGCCTTCCTCGCCGAGGACCGGTTCACCGGCTCCCGGCTCGGCGTCCTCACCCGCTCGACTGTGTCCGCCGTGGCCGGCGACCGCGTCGCCGACCTCGCGGGCGCCGCCATCGGCGGCCTGGTCCGCGCCGCACAGACCGAGAACCCCGACCGGATCGTCCTGGTCGACACCGACGGCACCGAGGCATCCGCCCCGGCCGTGCGCGCCGCGCTGCTCACCGGCGAACCGTGGCTCGCACTGCGGGACGGGAAGGCCTACGCCGCCCGCCTGGCCCGCGTCGGCACCGAGGACGCCGGGGCCGCCCCTCGGACCCACCGGTCCGGTGCGGCGGACGACGGCACCGCACCGTTCGCTCCCGACGGGACGGTGCTCGTCACCGGCGGCACCGGGGCGCTCGGCACGCTGATCGCCCGGCACCTGGTCACCGCCCACGGCGTCCGGCACCTGCTGCTCACCAGCCGCAGCGGCCGCGCCGCGGCGGGAGCGGAGGAACTGCTCGCCGAACTGGCCGGCCTCGGCGCCCACGCCACCGTGGCGGCGTGCGACGTCGGCGACCGGGACGCGCTGGCCGACCTGCTCGCCGCGATACCCGGCACGCACCCCCTCACCGCGGTGATCCACGCCGCGGGCGTCCTGGACGACTCGACGATCCCCGGCCTCACCGCCGACCGGATCGCCACCGTCCTGCGGCCCAAGGCCGACGCGGCCTGGCACCTCCACCGGCTCACCGAAGGCCTGGACCTCACACAGTTCGTGCTGTTCTCCTCCGCCTCCGGAGTGCTCGGCGGCGCCGGCCAGGGCAACTACGCGGCCGCCAACGCCTTCCTCGACGCGCTAGCCGAACAGCGGCACTCCCGCGGCCTGCCCGCCGCCTCCCTCGCCTGGGGGATGTGGGAGACCGACGGGACGATGACCGGCGGCCTCGGCACGGCCGACCGGGCCCGCATCGGCCGCGGCGGAATGCTGCCCCTCGCCGCCGGACAGGGCCTCGCCCTGTTCGACTCCGCCCTGCACGACGGCCGCACCACCACCACCCTCCTCCGGCTCGACCCGCCGACCCTGCGCGCTCAGGCCGAGGACGGCACCCTGCCCCCGATCCTGCGCACCCTGGCCGGCCCCCCGCGCCCTCGCCGGGACACCGAGGCCGGCCCGTCGCTCGCCCAGCGCCTCGTGGGCCGCGCCGAGACCGAACAGACCGACCTGCTGCTGGAGTTCCTCCGCCAGGAGATCTCGATCACCCTGGGGCACGCCGGAGCTGCCGCCGTGGAGCTCAACCGCGGCTTCCTGGAACTCGGCTTCGACTCCCTCACCGCCATCGAGCTCCGCAACCGACTGAGCGACGCCGTCGGCCGGCGGCTGCCGGCCACCACCCTGTTCGACTACCCGACCCCACGCAAGCTCGCCGATCGTCTGCGTGAACTGCTGGTCCCCGCCGGCCCGTCCGGCCCGTCCGGCCCGTCCGGCCCGTCCGGCCCCGCCGACGCGGCCGACGCGGCGCTCCGCAGGCTCATCGCATCGGTCCCGCCGGAGCGCCTGCGCGAAGCGGGGCTGCTGGACGCCGTCCTCGGCCTGGCCGACGGCGCCGACGGACCCGGACGGACGGCGCAGGAGGACGACGAGGAGCAGGACCTCATCGACGCCGACGTCGAGGACCTCGTCCGGATCGCCCTCACCGACACCGACTCGTGACCACCCCAGAACCGACGGAGCCGACGATGAACATGCCTACCGAGAAGGTCGTCGAAGCGCTGCGCACGTCACTGCTGGAGAACAAGCGCCTTCGACGGCAGCTCCAGCGGCACACCGACGCGACGGCCGAACCGATCGCGATCGTCGGGATGGCCTGCCGCTACCCCGGCGGCGTGCACTCGCCCGAGGACCTGTGGCGCCTCGTCGCCTCCGGCGGCGATGCCATCGGCCCCTTCCCCCGCGATCGCGGCTGGGACGTCGACGGCCTGTACGACCCGGACCCGGACGCGCCCGGCAAGTCGTACGTGCGGGAGGGCGGATTCCTGGACGCCGCCGCCGACTTCGACCCCGCGTTCTTCGGCATCAGCCCGCGCGAGGCCCTGGCGATGGACCCGCAGCAGCGGCTGCTGCTGGAGACCGGCTGGGAGGCCTTCGAGCACGCCGGCCTCGACCCCGAGGCGCTGCGCGGCTCCCGCACCGGCGTCTTCACCGGCGTCATGTACGGCGACTACGCGTCGCGTCTGCGCCGGATGCCGGAGGGGTTGGAGGGCCAGGTGGTCACGGGCAGCGCGGGCAGCGTCGCCTCCGGGCGGCTGTCCTACAGCTTCGGCCTGGAGGGCCCGGCCGTCACCCTGGACACGGCGTGCTCCTCGTCGCTGGTCGCCCTGCACCTGGCCGCGCAGTCACTGCGCAACGGCGAGTGCGACCTCGCCCTGGCGGGCGGCGTGACCGTCATGGCCACCCCGGTCGCGTTCACCGGATTCAGCCGACAGCGCGGCCTGGCCCCCGACGGGCGCTCCAAGTCCTTCGCGGCCGCCGCCGACGGCGTGGTGTGGAGCGAGGGCGTCGGCCTGCTGCTGGTCGAGCGGCTCTCCGACGCACGGCGCAACGGCCACCAGATCCTCGCGGTGGTGCGCGGCTCGGCCGTCAACCAGGACGGGACCACCAGTCAGCTGTCGGCCCCCAACGGCCCCGCGCA
>NZ_JBHXEG010000133.1:0-15139 GCF_042724935.1 Kitasatospora sp. NPDC127060 | reverse complement strand
AATCCGCACCCCGGCACCCCCGCCGTGGGGTGGTCAGGCGCCCAGGCCGCCGGCGACCCGGGAGAGGGCCAGGGCGAAGGCGTCCTCGTCGAAGCCGGGGGTGCCCCGCTCGGCGAACCAGTGCCGCCCGCCCGGGTACTCGTAGGACACCACCTCGGCGCCCGCCGCGCGGAAGCCCTCCTGGGTCTCGGCGATCTCCTCGGCGGTGAAGAAGTCGTCCCCCTGGACGTGGTGGACCTCGGCCCGGCGGGGGCCGGGGCCCCCGGCCGCGGGGGCGCAGCCGCCGTAGAACAGGACGACCTCGTCCGGGCCCCCCTCGGGGCGCCCGGCGAGGAGGCTCGCGTACATGGCGCCCATGGAGAAGCCGACGACGGCCCAGGGGCGTCCCTGCCCGGCGAGCTCGGTGACGCACCGCTCCAGCAGGGCCCAGTCGACGGTCGGGAGCAGTGCCTTGGCGGCTTCCTCGGTGTCGGCGGTCGCGCCGTCGAAGAGGTCCGGGACCACCACGCGGCGACCGGTGGCCGCGAGGCCCTCCGCCCACTCGAGGACCGCCGGACGACGGCCCCACCAGGAGTGCAGCAGCAGGACGGGCGCGCCGTCGGGCGGACCGACCTCGATGACGTCCTGCTTCTCGGTTGACGTACTCATAACTCCCTCGGATCGTTCGGCCGGAAAGGTTCCGGGTGGTGCTCAGGGCGGCGGTCCCGACGACCGGGACCGGTCGTCGGTCGTCCCTGGTTCGGGGGGGCTGCGGTGCGGGGGCCGACAGCCGTCAGGAGCCCAGCAGCGCCGCCCGCCAGGCGCCCGGCAGCGGCTCGGCGTACTCGATCGCCTTCGCCCCCACCAGCCCGGCCAGGTCGGTGAGTTCGGCGGTGATCGCGCGGCGCAGCGCCGCCGTGGGCTTCACCGAGGGCTCCAGCCACAGGCCCTCCACGGTCAGCACGCGCCGCCGCCGGTCCACCTTGGGGGCGAGCCGGCCCACGAACTCGTCGCCGTGCAGGACCGGCAGCACGTAGTGGGCGTACTTGCGTTGCGCCTTGGGCACGTACATCTCGTTGCGGAACTCGAACGACCAGAGCAGCTCGGTGAGGTTCCGGTCGTTGATCATGTTGTCGAAGGGGGAGAGCAGCGCGGTGCGCCCCTCCCAGTCGCCCGAGCGGATCGCGTCGAGCTCGTCCAGCGCGTCGGCGTGCACGTACCAGGTCTCGGAGGGCAGGCAGTCCTCGATCCGGACCGGGACGACCCGGCCTGCCGCGGTCAGCGCGTCCAGCGTCCCGGGGAGGTCGACGTACCGTCCCGGCACGAAGTACTGGCCGATCTCCTGGGCCCGGGCGATCCCGCGGGCGCGCAGCGAGTGCTCGACCGCGGCGGTCACCATCCGCGTCGGCTCCATCGCCTCCAGGGTGACGTCGGCGGGCAGGCAGTCCGCCGCGAGCCCCCACAGCCGCCGCCCCTCGGTCCGCCCGGCGACCAGGACGATGCCCTGGCGCCACAGGAACCCCAGCATCCGCTCGACGTTGCGCCCGTTGGTCCAGCCGCTGGACGGCCAGTCGACCACGGCCAGGTCCTCGAAGGCGTCGGTGGGCAGGGGCTGCCCCTCGCCCAGGCGCTCCAGGATGTGCGCGCGGAGCGCGTGGTTCACGTCGATCCAGGGCTGCACCTTCTCCTGGCCGCGCCAGGGGTAGGAGTCCATCGCGACCCGGTGCAGCGGGTAGTCCTCGGACAGCACGATGGCCGCGGCGTGCGCCCAGTACTCGAACAGCCAGCGGTCCTGCCAGAACACGTCGTCGAAGGCGGTCAGGCCGTCCGCGCCGAGCCTGCTCCACAGCACGAGTTCATGACTGCGGGCTATCACCCGGACCGGGTCGAGCTGCAGGAACCGCAGCGATCGGCAGACGGCGCGCACGCCGTCCGCGTCGCCCGGCGGACGGGCCGCGGACAGGTGCTGCCGGGTGATGGCCAGCCGGCGGGCCTGGGCCCGACTGATCGTCAGGATGTGGGTCACTGGGGGGAACTCCTCACGGCGCCTCGCGCGCCCGATCCGGTGTCGAACTCGGCGGGGGGCCCGACTCTACGGCGACCAGCCGAAGCTCCGACGTGTAGGGGCCGCCGTCGGCGTCGTGCAGCCACAGCTGGTCGAGGTCCGGCAGCATCTCGCTGATGCCGAGGTCGGGGTGGCCGGCCTCGACCGTCCTGCGGACCGCCTTGGCGAGCAGGTTCACCAGCGCCAGGCTGCGGAAGTCCACGGCCAGCGGCTTGCGTTCCACCGGCACCCGGTAGAAGCAGCGCTCCGGGAGGCCGTGCGCGGCCCGCCACCGGCGCGCCTGCGCGTACCGTCGCCGCTCGTCCTTGACGAACGCCCAGTCGGCCGTCGCCACGGGGAGCGTCCAGGACTCGCGGGAGACCACGAGCCGGTCGATGCTGATCCGCGGGGTGTGACCGGTGCCGCCGAAGGGCCGGAAGGCGCCCGCGCACAGCGTGGACAGGGGTTCGCCGACCACTTCGAGGAAGTCGTACGACCGCCCGCTCGGGCGGTGCCGCACCACGAGGCCGTCGCCGCGCCGCTCCACGGTCAGGTCCAGCACCGAGTGCACCACCGCCCCCTCGGGCGGCGTCTGCGACTCGTCGCCGAGGCACAGGTAGGTGTACCCGGGCAGCAGCACCTCGGCGGACCTGGCCATCCGGGTGCTCGCCTGGTGCGAGTCGGTGCGCGGGATGAGGAAGACCCGGTCGTCGAGCCCGCTCGCCGCGGCGGCGTCCCGCAGCCGGTCCGGCTCCGGGTGCTGCGCGGCGAACAGCAGCGCCTCCAGCGTGTTGCTCGCGCAGTGCAGTTCGCCCAGGACGAACCGCAGGCCGTCCGGGTCGGGTGCGCCGGGGCGGGGGGCGAGCACCATCAGGTCGGGGGAGTGCCACTTCGCGCAGCTGAACAGCGGCGCTCCGGTGGCGAACAGCCGCTCCGCCCGCTCGGCGATCTCCTCGGCGCGGACGTGGTGGCGGCGGGTCCGCAGCGCCTCCCCGGGCGTCAGCGCGAGGACCTCGCGCCACCGTCGGCGTAGGTCCTCGACGACCTCGTGGACGGCCTCGGACTCGAAGGCACCGGCCCCCGGGGTGGCCATCTCGGACAGGACGGCCGTGAACAGACCCAGGAACGGGACGGTGTCGGAGCCGGAGCGGGCGACCTCGCGCTCGAAGAGCCGCAGCGCCCGGTCCCGGTACCGCTCGGCGATGGTGTTGGCCAGCCAGCGGGCGCTGCCGAGCAGCACCCCCAGCGGTTCGGCGATCGCCTCGGTCACGGTGCGGCCCAGCCGGACGTCGGTGGCCCGCACGGTGTCCTCGTAGACCAGGGTGCGCCCGGCGTAGGTCGCGCCGGCGAGGCGGGTGGACGGCCCGCCGGTGAACTCCTCGAACCGGCGGGCCAGGGCTTCGACGGTCCGCAGCAGCCGGTCGGGATCGCCGGCGGCCGACGACACCCGGTCCCGCAGGCCGACGAGGTCGGCCAGCGGTGCGTGGGCCCGCGCGCGGACTCCGGCGTCGGGCACGGTGTCGATCCACGCCGCCAGTTCGCGTTCCGGCCAGGCGGTGCGCCGGTCGACGAACCCGAGCTCGACGAGCCCGAGCTCGCGCAGCCGCAGCAGCGTGCCCATGGTCTGCGGATCGGGCGGGTACCCGGCGATGTCCCGCACGGTGTGCTCGCCGGTGCACTGCCTGAGCAGGGCGGCCTCGCGGGCGGTCAGGGTGACGGGCTTGTGGAAGGGCAGCCGTGCCACCCAGCCGGTGAGGCTCGCGGAGGGCGCCGTCCGAGGCCGCAGCCACGGCCAGACCTCCGGCCGTGCGGCGATCGCACCCGCCACGGCCGCGATCGCCCAGCGCTCGAAGTAGGTGCTCCGACGGGCCAGTTGGCTCGGACCGTTGATGACTTCGAGGCCGTCGCCGGTCGGCCGGACGGATGCCCATCCGATCGGGCCGAAGAAGCCGATGCTGTCGTTCTTGAGGGTGTACCGCTGGAGGTGGCTGACGATCGTGAGTTCGTGGTTGCGGCCGCGCACGTTCCGCGGTTCCCCGGCGGCGGCCTTGTCCAGGCAGGTGCGCACCAGTTCCGGGTTCTGCCAGGCGACCGCCTCCCGGAAGCGGTCGTCGGCGGCGAGCCGGCGCACGGCGGCGCTCAACCGCTCGGTGGCGGCGGTGTACGCGTCGGCGTACCGCTGCTGCGCGTCGGCGCGGTCCCCGGTCGACAGGTCGGCGGCCGCCGCCAGTTCGCCGTCGCAGATCTCGGTGAACCGCGCCGCGGGGAACCCCGCCCCCCGGAGGGCGGCCTCGCTCCAGAGCGACCACCCGGTGGCGCCGAGCGGCACGAGGGGTCCGGTGCCGGTCGGCGCCGGGGAGCCGGGAGTCCCGTTCACCGGTGCGTCGGCAGGGCGGGGTCGTCGGCCCGGCCCGGCGCGGCGGCCTCGGCGGCGGGCTCCGGACCGGCGGTCGGACCGGCGCCGGCGTCGGCGACGGGCTCGGGGGCAGGCTTGCGCAGGGACCGCAGGCTCGGCGAGAGGTAGCCCAGCGCCGCCGTCAGCACCACGAACGCGCCCACCACCAGCAGCAGGAAGGCCGTGCCGCGACCGGGACCGACGCCGAGGACCTTGCCGACGCTGCCGGCCAGCGAGCCGTCGCCGCGCAGCAGCGGCTCGAAGACCCGCTCGGCGACCGGGCCGGCGAGCAGGTAGCCCGCGAACAGCGTGGTGTTGGTCGCCATGCCGAACGCCGCGAAGGTGCGGCCCTGCATGTCGGGTTCCACCTCGACCTGCAGGGTGGCCCGGCTGGTGCCGTCGATGATGACCGAGCAGAACATGAACCCGAACACCGCCACCCCGACGAGCACGATGTTCGGGCGCAGCGCACCCAGGCAGAGGAAGCAGCCGAGGATCAGCGTGAAGCCGGCCACGCCGTGGACCCGGCGCCGCGGCCCGCCCCACGCGGCCAGGAGCGAGCTGCTGACCAGCAGACCCACGCCGCCGATCGACAGCACCGCGCCGAGTGCCGTCGCCGAGGACATGTCGACGACCAGCGGGGTGAAGAGCACGTCGACGAAGCCCACGCCCAGGTTGAGCGCGGCGTAGACCAGGATGACGGCCACCAGGCCGCGGCGTCGGGCCAGGAAGCGCCAGCCCTGGCCGATCTCGCCGAAGAGCGTCCCGCCGCCGGCCGTGCCGGCCTCGGTCGCGGGCGGGTCGGGAATCGTGATCAGCAGCAGCACGATCACGTTGAGGACGAACGTCGCGCAGTCGATCAGCAGGACGCCGTCCAGCTTGACCGCGAGCAGCAGCGTGCCGCCCAGCAGGGGTGCGAGGGTCTGTCCCACCGCGTTGGCGATCATCACCATGCCGTTGGCGCGGCCGAGCATGTCGGGCGGCGTGAGCAGCACCACGCTGGAGTTGAGGGCGGGAGTCTGCAGGGCCCGCAGCGCCGAGCGGATCGCGATGGTGACGAAGACGTGCCAGGGGTGCAGCAGCCCGGCCCAGTAGAGCAGGGCCAGCCCGCCGGTGGTGCCGATGCCCACCGCGTCGCTGACCAGCAGGGCGGTCCGCCGGTTCCAGCGGTCCACCAGCGCGCCGGCCAGCGGCGAGACCAGGATGCCGGGTAGCAGGGACAGGATGAAGCCGACGGCGAACTGGATCGTCGAGCCGGTGTTCAGGTAGATCCAGAGCGTCAGGGCGAAGCTGGTCAGGGCCGAGCCCGTCATGCTCACCATGTAGCCGGCGCAGAGCGCGGTGAACTTCTTCATGGTCAGACGTCCTGCCGGATCGTGCTGCTCTGCGGTGACCGGGCGCTCAGCGGGCGCAGGTCGGTCCAGTGGGCTTCGATGAAGTCCAGGCAGGACTGCCGGCTGCCTTCGCCGTGCACGACCCGCCATCCGGCGGGCACGGTCAGCTGACGGGGCCACAGCGAGTGCTGCTCCTCGTCGTTGACGAGAACCACGAAGGTTCCGTCCTCATCGTCGAACGGGTTCATGACTCAGACTCCCCAGGGCCCACGGATGATCCTGCTCAGCTTGACCGACCGGCCCCGGGGCGGCCTGTCCCGCGTTCGTGCGACAACGCCCGGCCGCCCACCGGTGGTTAGCGTGAGCCGCTGACGAGAGGATGGGAAACCCATGGACTTGCTGCCGGTCGCGAAACTCGAGGACTGGATGCGCCGCTACTACCACGAGGTCGACCACGACATCGGGAGCAGCGGGGTGCGGGACCTGACCATCGCCGAGCTGCGCGGCATCTGCGGCTTCGACCTGTCCGAGCTGGATCCGCTGATCCTCCACGACAGCGAGCCGCTCGGCGGCCGGACGCTGCGCGCCGCCCTGGCCGACCGGTGGACCGGCGGCGACGCCGAGCAGGTGATGGTCACCCACGGGTCCAGCGAGGCCATCTACCTGGTGATGCACACCCTGCTGAAGCCCGGGGACGAGGTCATCGTCGTGGACCCGGCCTACCAGCAGCTCTTCGACATCGCCGCCGCGCGGGGCTGCCGGATCACCAAGTGGGGCCTGTCCACCGAGCAGGGCTTCGCGGTCGACCTGGCCGAGCTGAAGCGGCTGATCGCGGCCGGCGACCCGCGGATGATCGTGGTCAACTTCCCGCACAACCCGACCGGCGTCACCATCACCCGCGAGCAGCAGGACGAGCTCATCGCCCTGGCCGCCGCGGCCGGTGCCTGGCTGGTGTGGGACAACGCGTTCGGCGAGATGACCTACACCGCGGACCCGCTGCCGCTGCCGCACGACCGCTACGACAAGTGCCTGTCCTTCGGGACGCTCTCCAAGAGCTACGGCCTGGCCGGCATGCGGGTCGGGTGGTGCCTGGGTTCGCCGGAGCTGCTGGCCGAGATGGGCCTGCTCCGCGACTACATCGCGCTGTACGTCTCACCCGTGCTGGAGTTCTTCGCCGAGCGCGCGGTCCGGCACGCCGACCTGATCGTGGCCAGGCAGCGGGAGCACGCGCTGGCCAACCGCGCCCTGCTGACGGACTGGTGCCGGGACCGCCCCGACCTGGTGCGGCTCACGCCGCCCGGCGGCGGTGTGACCGCGCTGGTGGAGATCCTCGGCCAGGACGACGTGACGGACTGCTGCCGCCGACTGGCCGAGGAGCACCGCACCCTGCTGGTTCCCGGCGACTGCTTCGGTGACGCGTTCCGTCACCACGTACGGCTCGGCTTCGGCGGCACGACCGCGGAACTCACCGCCGGACTCGCCGCCCTCGACCAGGTGCTGCGCAGCCCCGGTCGGCCCCGGTCGGCGTGACCGGAACACCGTCCGAGAACTTCGCACTACTGGTGGAGGACCGCCGTGGAAAAGTCTCAGAGCATCGCAGAGTTGCTGTGGGCACGGGCCGAGGAGCAGCCCGACCGGCTCGGCTACTCCTTCCTGCTGGACGGTGAGTCCCAGGAAATCGCGCTGAGCTACGCCGAGTTGGACCGCAAGGCCCGGGTCATAGCGGCCGGCATCCGGGAGACCGGCGTCCGGCCGGGCGCCCGGGTGATGCTGCTGATGCCGCCCGGGTTCGACTACGTCGCGGCCTTCTTCGGCTGCCTGTACGCCGGTGCGGTGGCGGTGCCCGCGTACCCGCCGAACCCCATGCAGCTGGAGCGGACCCTGCCCCGGCTGCTCGCCGTGGTGCGCGACGCCGATCCGGCCGTCGCGCTGACCATCTCACCCCTGCTGGACTACTTCCGCCAGGTGCCGGACCTGCCGGCGGACTTCCTCGGGCTGCGCTGGCTGTCGGTCGACGACCTGCCCGCGCCGCAGGCCGGGGCGGGCGACCCGGTCGTGGTGGACCCGGACACCACCGCCGTCCTCCAGTACACCTCCGGGTCGACCTCCACGCCCAAGGGCGTGATGCTGTCGCACACCAACCTGCTGCACAACCTGGGCCTCATCCGGGGGTTCTTCGGTACCTCCGAGTCCACCCGGGCGCTGATCTGGCTGCCCCCGTACCACGACATGGGGCTGATCGGCGGCCTGTTGCAGCCGCTCTACGCGGGCTGCCCGGTCACCCTGATGTCGCCGCTGCACTTCCTGGAGCGCCCCATGCGGTGGCTCGAGACCATGCACCGGCAACGGGCCACGATCAGCGGCGGGCCCAACTTCGCCTACGAGTTGTGCGCGCGCAAGGCCACGCCGGAACAGATCGCCGGGCTGGACCTGAGCGCCTGGGAGGTGGCCTTCAACGGGGCCGAGCCGATCCGCCCGGAGACGCTGCAGCGGTTCGCCAGGACCTTCGCACCGACCGGGTTCCGGGCGGACGCCTTCCTGTCCTGCTACGGCCTGGCCGAGGCCACCCTGATCGTCAGCGGTCGCGGCGGCCGCTCCGTCCCCGCCCGAGCAGCCGGGCCGGAGCCGGTGCCGGAGCCGGTGCCGGTGCCGGGGACGGGACCGGTGGTCCGGGTGGACGGAGCGGCACTCGGCCGCCACCTCGCGCTGCCCGCCGGCGACGGACCGGTCGTCGACCTGACCAACTGCGGCAGCGGCGCCGGCGACCAGCTGATCGCGATCGTCGACCCGGTGACGTCGACGCCCTGCCCACCCGAGCGGGTGGGCGAGATCTGGGTCTCCGGCCCGAGCGTCGCACAGGGGTACTGGGGCAGGCCGGCGGAGAGCGCGGAGGTCTTCCGGGCCCGCATCGTCGGCCAGGACGACCGCGGCTTCCTCCGTACGGGCGACCTAGGGTTCCTGCACGACGGGGAGCTGGTGGTCACCGGCCGGCTCAAGGACCTGATCATCGTGCGCGGGCGGAACCACTACCCGCAGGACATCGAACAGACCGCCGAGCGCGCGGACCCGGCGCTGCGCCGCGGCTGCACCGCGGCCTTCCAGCTGCCGGACGCCGGGTCCGACGAGCACCTGGTGGTCGTCCACGAGGTCCAGCCCTCGGCCGGGGAAGTCGATCTGGCCGCTGTCGCGGCCCGGGTCCGCCGGGCAGTGGCCGGCGGGCACGGGCTCCAGGTGCACACGGTGGTGCTGATCCGGGCGGGCGGGATCCCGAAGACCTCCAGCGGGAAGATCCAGCGCCGGCTCTGCCGGACCCGCCTGCTGGCCGGCGAGCTGCCGGTGCTCGGCAGCCACGCGGCCGGGGCGGCCGACACCGACGCGTCGCCGACCGCCGAGCAGGTCCTCGCGGCCGCGCCCGGGGAGCGGGCGGTGCTGCTGGAGGGCCATCTGCGTGGTCGGATCGCGTCCCTGGTCGGCGCTGACCCCGCTGAACTGTCGCCGGCGGAGCCCCTGTTGGCCGCCGGACTGGACTCGCTCGGGGTGGTGCAGCTCAAGCACGGGGTCGAGAGCGAGCTCGGGGTGGAGCTGTCCATGGCCGCGCTGCTGGGCGGCGCCACCCTCGCGGACACCGTGGAGCAGCTCGCCGACCGGCTGGCCGCGCCCGGCGCGGACCGGCCCGCCACCGCGCCGGTCGCCGGGACGGGCGGCGACCCGACGGCGGAGCGGGTGGTGCCCATGTCGCCGGGCCAGCGCTGGATCTGGCTGACGCAGAACCTGGAGCCGGAGAGCACGGCCTACACGATCGCGGTCGCCCTCCGGGTGCACGGATCGGTGGACCGGCCCGCCCTGCGCCGGGCCCTGGACGCCGTGGTGGCCCGCCACCCGGCCCTGCGCACCACCTTCGCCGTGCGCGGGGGCGAGCCGTCCCAGCTGGTCCATCCGCACGCGCGGGCCGAGTTCCGCGAGCACGAGGCGCCCGGCGGGGACGACGAGGCGCTCTCCGGGCTCCTGCGCGCGGCCCTGCGACGCCCGTTCGACCTGGAAGCCGGACCGTTGCTCCGCCTCGACCTCTACCGCCACACCGGCGGCGAGGTGATCCTGCTGACGGCCCACCACATCGTCACCGACTTCTGGTCCAGTACGATCCTGGCCGAGGAGCTCGGGGCCTACTACACCGCCTTCGCCGCGCACCGGGAACTCACTCTGCCGCCGCCCCGGGCGGGATACCCCGACGTCGTGGAGTGGCGGCGGTCCGTCCTGGCCGATCCGGCCGCCGTGGCCCGGCTCGACGCCTACTGGGCCCGTCAACTTCCGGAATCGGTACCACGGTTGACGTTCCCGGCGGTCGATCCGGCGAGCACGGGCCAGGGCGGCGCACGGGCCTTCTCGCTCCCCGCCGAGCTGACCGGGCGGCTCCGGGCGGTGGCTTCCGCCGAGAAGGCCACGATGTACGTGCTGCTGCTGGCCGCGTTCGAAACCGCGCTGCACCGGGCGACCGGCCAGGACGAGATCGTCGTCGGGGCCGCGCTGGCCGGCCGCTCCCGGCCGGAGTTCGCCGACGTGGTCGGGTGCTGCACCTACTCGGCGATGATGCGCAGCCGGGTGACCGGCGAGGAGTCCTTCCGTGCGCTGCTGGCCCGGACCAGGGAGCAGGTGATCGGTGCCCTGGAGCACCAGGACTACCCGCTGTCGGCGCTGTCCGAACGGCTCGGGACCGGCCGCCGCGGCTCGCTGGTGGAGGCCCTGTTCGCCTTCAACCGGTCGCCGCGCCACGGTGACGACCTCGCGGCCCTGGTGACCCTGGGCCCGGCCGGGATCCGGCGGTCGTTGGGCGGGCTCGAGGTCGAGGCCTTCCCGTTGCCGTTCGAAGAGGGCACTCTGCCACTGGAGTTGGTGATGGCGGAGGCGGACGGCAGGCTGCACGGCCTGCTGCGCCACCGGGCCGGATTCCTCGACGAGCCGGGGGCCGAGCGCCTGCTGGCCTGGTTCACCGCGGTGCTGGAGCGGGTCGCCGACGACCCCGGCACACCGCTGGGGGAGCTGCTCCGCCCGACCCGGGCCGACCACAGGGAGTCCTGAGGCCGGCCCGACCGGCCTGACCGACCGGAGGTCGGTCAGGCCGGGGGCAGCTCGGCCAGGACCGCGGGAATCAGCCTGGCCAGTGCGGACGATCCGTCAGGGCCGAGCAGGAAGTGATCCGCCGCCACCTCGGTCGCCAGGAACAGCTGACTGGTGTGCTCCTGCCACAGCGCCAGGTCCCGGGCGGGGACGGTGCCGTCCCGGTCGCCCCGCACCGCGAGGACCGGGACCGGCAGCGGCTCGGAGCCGGCGTCGACGTAGCCGTCGAGGATCTCCCAGTCGGCGCGCATGGACGGGGCCAGCATCGTGCGGAAGTCACGGTCGGCCATGACGGCTTCGGACGTTCCGCCGAGCGCGAGGGTCCGCGCGAACATCTCGTCCGTCGGGAGTCGGCTCAGTCCCGTGTCGCAGTTCAACTGCGGCGGCAGGCAGCTGCAGACCACCAGCAGCTGCGGGTTCCGGCACGGTGCCCGGACGAGCAGCTTGGCGATCTCGAAGGCGACCAGCGAACCCGAACTGTGGCCGATGAGGCCGTAGTCGCCCATGAACGCGGAGAACCCGTCCTGCTCCGCCGCCTCCTCGAACTCGGCGACGAGTGCGGCCATGCTCCGGTGGGGCTGCTCCCGCAACCGCCGTCCCCGGCCGGGCAGGAGCGCGCCGGAGACGGCCACGTCCCGCTCCCGGAGGGCTTGGCGCAGGGGGTTGAACAGACTGGGGCCTGCGCCGATGTGTGGAAACGCGAAGAGCTCGAAGCCCTCGGTCGCTCTTCGGTACGGGAACCACTTCTCGAACGGGGACAAAAGCTCGGCTCCGTGATGGTCTCGGCTCCAGCCCGGGGGCGGCTCGGCCGGCGGTCGGGCCAGAGGGGGGCTTGACACTGCACTCCAAGTCAACCCGGGCCCGGGCCTTCTCTCCTGTCGGGTATTCGCGTGACACGCCCGCCCGTTCGGGGATCCCTACCGTGGTGACCATGGCGCATCCTCTCAACGACGTCCCCAGTCAAGCCGAACCGTCGCTCAGGCCCTACGAGGAGGCCATCCTCGCGATCTGGCGCGACACCCTCGGCCGCCCGGACATCGGCGTTTCGGACGACTTCTTCGATCTCGACGGCGACTCGCTGCACGCGATCCGGGTGATCGCGCGCATCCGGGAGGCCCTGGGCGTCGGGATCCGGGCGATGGACTTCTTCGAGTCCCCGACCGTGGCGGCCCTCGCGGCGGCGGTCGCGGCTGCGCGTCCGGCCGAAGAAGGCGCCGTCATCGGCCGGCGTCCCGGGGACGCCGAACCGGTGCTCTCCTTCGACCAGCAACGGCTCTGGGTCGAGGACCAGTTGCTGACGGGCGCCGCCTACCACGTGCACGGCAGGCAGCGCCTCCTCGGTGCGCTCGACGTCGCCGCCCTCGACGGCAGCGTCCGCGCGATCCTCCAGCGCCACGAGGTGCTGCGCTCGCGCTTCCCCACCGTGGACGACCGCCCCGTCCAGGTCGTCGACGACCTCGACGACGCCTGGCACATCACGGTCGAGGACCTCGCCGGCCTCGGCGCCGGCCGGGACGAGGCGGCCCGGCGCCTGATGGACCGGGAGGCCGCCGAGCCGTTCGACCTGGCGCGCGGCCCGCTGGTCCGCTGCCTGCTGATCAGGCTGGGCGAGGCCGAACACGTCCTCAGCGTCACCGCCCACCACATCGTCTGCGACGACTGGTCGGTCGGCCTGTTCGGCCGGGAGCTGGCCGCGCTCTACCGGGCCGGAGGAGACCCGGCACGGTCCGGCCTGCCGGCGCTGGAGATCCAGTACGGCGACTACGCCGTGTGGCAGCGTGAGCGGCTGGTCGGCGAGGTGCTCGAAGAGCAGGTCGGGTACTGGCGCGACCACCTCCGGGGCGCGCCCGCCGCGCTCGCGTTGCCGAGCCGGCGCTGGCGCCCGCTGCACGACGTACCGGGCGCGGGCCGGGTCCGCGCCGAACTGTCCGAGCGGGAGACCGCGGACCTGCACGACCTGTGCCGCAGGCACGGCGTGACCCCGTTCATGGCGCTGCTGGCGAGCTTCGGGGCGGTGCTGGGCCGTTGGTCGGGCCAGCGGGACCTGGTGATCGGTGCGCCCATCACCGGCCGCACCGACGCGGGCACCGGGAACCTGATCGGGTTCTTCGTCAACACCCTGCCGCTGCGGGTGGACCTGGGCGGCGAGCCGACGTTCGCGGAGCTCCTCGACCGGGTCCGGCAGTGTGCCGTGGGCGGGTTCGCCCACGCCGACGCCCCGCTGGACGTGCTGGTCCGGGAGCTGCCGGCCCCCCGTGTGCCGGGGCGGACCCCGCTGTTCCAGGCGATCCTCAACGTGGTCGGCAGCCCCGAGGCCCAGCCGCTGGAGGGCCTCACCTCGGAGCTGCTGGACACCCCCGTGCGGTCGAGCAAGTTCGAGCTGGCGTGCACCGCGCGAGAGTGGGACGGAGTCCTCCGGCTCGACCTCGAGTTCGACGCCGACCGCTACGAGGAGGCGATGCTCCGAGCCCTGCTGGAGCAGCTGCGCGCCCTGTTGCGCGCGGCGGTCGAGGATCCCGCCGTCGGCGTCCTCGACTGTGCCCTGGGGGAGGAGCGCGCCGCGGCCGCACCGGCCGGGGCGCCTGCGGCGGACCCGCTCCGGGCGGTCGAGCGCTTCGCCCGGCTGCCGGACCGGCCCGCGGTGGTCGCCGCCGACGGGCAGTGGAGCTACCGCGGACTCGACGCGGCGGCCGACCGGGTGGCGCAGGCCCTGGCCGAACGGTTCCCGGACGGGTCCGGCCAGTACGTGGCCGTCGTCCGCCGGTCCACCGGCGGGTTCGTCGCGGCGGTCCTGGGCTGCCTGCGGGCCGGAACCGCCTTCTCCGTGGTGGACGACGCGGGTACCGCGCTGCTTCTGGGCATGCCGACCGTGCTGGACCCGGCCCCCGAGGGCGAGGTTCCCGGCTCCGTGCTGGACCTGACCGCCGTCCTCGGGGCGGTGCCGACGCTCCCGGTGCCGGTGCTGCCGGAGTCGGCCCCGCCCCGGGCCGCAGACCCCGGCGCGCCCGGTGACTGGGCGGTCGAGCGGTACGGCCTGCGGGCGCAGGACCGTTTCACGGTGCTCTCCGAGAAGCCGGGCCAGCTGCTCTCCGCGCTGTCCAGCGCCTTCGAGGCGGGGGCGACGCTGGTCCTGCCGGACCGCTCGTCCGCCGGGGACCCCGAGGCCCTGCTCGACTGGCTGGAGGCGGCCGCGATCAGCGTCGTCCAGCTGACCCCGCCGGTCCTGCGGGCTCTGGCGGCCCGGCCCCGGCCCCTGCCGGCACTGCGGTACGCCTTCGTCGAGAACACCGGAGACCTGCTGGCCCACGACGTCGAGGCGCTGCGCCGGCTGTCGGCGGCCTGCCGGCTGGTGTCCCTCTACCGGATCGCCCCCGACGGCCGGCCCGCGGCGGCCCACCAGGTGCCCGAGGACTGGAAGCGCGAGGACGCCCCGCTGCGCGTCCCGCTGGGCACGGAGGTGACGGGCCCGGCCCGGCTGCTGCACCCGTCCGGCGTCGAGGCCGCGGTCGGGGAGGTCGCCGAGATCTGCTTCGACGGTCTCCGGACCGGTGACCTCGGCCGCCGCTGGCTCGACGGCAGCCTCGAGTTCGTCGGTGATTCCGGTACCGACCCGGGCGCCGACCTGACGGAGGCGGTGGGGGTGCTCCGGGGGCTGCCCGAGGTCGGCGACGCCCTGGTGACGGAGTGGCTGGAGGCGGACGGCAGCTCGGTGCTGGTCGGCTACGTGGCCTGCGGGGAGGGGACGGCCGAGGCCGCCGACATCCGCCAGCGGCTGGTCGCCCGGTTGCCCGACCGCCTGGTCCCGGCCCACCTGGTCCTGCTGGACCGGCTGCCGCTCACCGGGGCGGGCGACTACGACCTGGGGGGCTTCCCGCGGCCGGACACGGAGAGCGCGCCGCTCGACCGCTACGTCGCCCCGCGCACCCCGCTGGAGCAGCGGCTGGTCGAGATCCTCGCCGAGCTGCTCGGTGCCGATCAGATCGGCGTCCACGACAGCTTCTTCGAGCTGGGCGGGTTCTCCCTGCTCGCCACCCAGCTCAACGGGCGGATCCGGGAGTCGGTCGGGGTGGAGCTGACCCTGCGTGACGTCTTCGAGTCGGCGACGGTCGACGTGCTCGCCCAGCGGATCGTCCGGGCGCAGGCCGAACAGGCGTCCGCCGCGGACGTCGAGGCGCTGCTGGCGGAACTGGAGGCCGACCTGGCCGCGCCGTCGGCCGACTGAGCCGCCCTCCGGCGGCAGCTGACAGCACTGCGCGCCGCGAGCCCCGGAGG
>NZ_JBHXEG010000132.1:0-15713 GCF_042724935.1 Kitasatospora sp. NPDC127060 | reverse complement strand
GTCAGACCCGCCCGCACCAGACGCGGCACCGACACCACACCCCCACGCACCGCGACCTGCGGCTCCTCCCCCGCACCCACCACACCCAACAACGCCGAAGCCTCCGGCGAACCGTCCACATCCACCAGCACGAACCGCCCCGGATGCTCCGACTGCGCCGAACGCACCAGACCCCACACCGCCGCAGCGGCCGGATCCACCAACCCCTCCCCGACCGAACCCGACACCGCGCCACGCGTCACGAACACCAACCGACGCGAAGCATCATCCGACGCCAACACCCCCTGCACCGAGGCCAACACCCCGTGCACCGCAGCCCGCACACCCCCCGACGTGTCCACCTCCACCAACTCCACCGAACCGGACCAGCCACCCCCCTTCCGCGGGTCGGCGAGGGCCACCCAGTCCAGTCGGAAGAGGGCATCACCGGCCGGGGCGAGCTGTCCGGCGGACAGCTGCCGCAGGGTGAGCGAGTCGACGGTCACGACCGGCAGGCCGCGCTCGTCCGTCGCGGCCAGCGACACGGCTTCGTCGCCCGCCGGGACCAGCCGCACCCGCAGGGCCGAGGCGCCGGCGGCGTGGAGCGTGACGCCGCTCCAGGCGAACGGCAGTCGCGCGGCGCCGTCCTCGGGCAGCAGCGCCCCGACGCCCATCGCCTGGAGGGCGGCGTCGAGCAGCGCCGGGTGCAGGCCGAACCGGCCCGCCTCCTGCTGCTCCCGGTCCAACCGGACCTCCGCGAACACCTCCGCACCACGCCGCCAGGCCGCCCGCAGGCCCTGGAACGCCGGACCGTAGCCGAAGCCGGCCACCGCGCGCTGCCGGTAGAAGTCCGCGAGGTCCACCGGCTCGGCGCCGGTGGGCGGCCAGGTCTCGTCCGCGACCGGGATCCCCTCCGGCCGGGCCCCGGCTTCCCGGGCGACGACACCCTTGGCGTGCCGGGTCCACTCGCCGTCCGTCCCCCGGGCGTAGACGGTGACGGTCCGCCGGTCGGTGCCGTCGGCCCCGTCGACGGCGACCTGGAGCTGCAGTTCGCCCTGCTCCGGCAGGACCAGCGGCGCTTCGAGCGTCAGCTCCTCCAGTCGACCGCAGCCGACCTGGTCCCCGGCCCGGACGGCCAGCTCCACCAGCGCGGTTCCGGGCAGCAGCACGACACCGTTGACGGCGTGGTCGGCCAGCCACGCCTGGGAGCGCAGCGACAGCCGCCCGGTGAACACGAAGCCGTCGGACCCGGCCAGCACCACCATCGCGCCGAGCAGCGGGTGGCCCACGGCCTCCACACCGGCGGAGGCGACGTCACCGACGCTCTCGCCGGCCTCCAGCCAGTAGCGCTCCCGCTGGAACGGGTAGGTCGGCAGGTCCACCCTCGCGGCGCCGGGGAGGACGGCCGCCCAGTCGACGCCGGTGCCGCGGGTGTGGACCTCGGCGACGGCGCGGCCGAGGCCGCGCACCTCGTCCGTGCCGCGGCGCAGCGCGGAGCTCCAGCGGGCGGCGGCGCCGTCCGGGGTGTCGGCGAGGCAGAGCTGTCCCATGGCGCTCAGCACGCCGTCGGGGCCGAGCTCCAGGTAGGTGGTGACGCCGTGGGCGTCGAGGGCGCGGACGCCGTCGTGGAAGCGCACCGCCTCGCGGACGTGGCGCACCCAGTACTCGGGGGCGCTCAGCTCCTCGGCCGTGGCGATCCGGCCGGTCACGTTGGAGACGATCGGGATGGTCGGGGGGCGGAAGTCCAGTCGTTCGACGACGCTGCGGAAGCGGTCGAGCATCGGCTCCATGCGCGGCGAGTGGAAGGCGTGGCTGACCCGCAGCCGCTTGGTGCGGCGGCCGGTGAGCCGCTGGGCGAGGGCGTCGATCGCGTCCTCGTCGCCGGAGAGGACCACGGCGGCGGGGCCGTTGACGGCCGCGATGTCCGCGCGGCCCTCGAAGCCGGCGAGCAGCGGGCGGACGTCGTCCTCCGCGGCCTCGACGGAGAGCATGGCGCCGCCCTCGGGCAGCGACTGCATCAGCTTCCCGCGCGCGGCGACGAGCGCGCAGGCCTGCGGAAGCGGCAGCATGCCGGCGACGTGCGCCGCCACGAGCTCTCCGATGGAGTGGCCGAGCAGGACGTCGGGGCGGATGCCCCAGCTCTCGGTCAGCCGGTAGAGGGCGACCTCGAGGGCGAACAGACCGGCCTGGGTGTATTCGGTGCGGTGCAGCAACTCGGCGTGGGCGCTGTCCTCCGCCGCGAAGGCGACCTCGCGGACGGGGGTGTCGAAGTAGCGGTCGAGTTCGCGGCAGGCCGCGTCGAAGGCCTCGGCGAAGACGGGGAAGGAGCCGTACAGCGCCCGTCCCATGCCGGGCCGCTGGGAGCCCTGTCCGGTGAACAGGAAGGCGGTCCGCCCGCCGCTGCCCGCGCTGCCCCGCACGACCGCGGCGGAGGGGGCGCCGGAGGCGAGGGCGAGGAGCCCGTCGCGGATCTCCGTCGCGTCGGCGCCGAGGACGACGGCCCGGTGGTCGAAGGCGGTGCGGGTGGTGGCGAGCGAGAAGCCGAGGTCGGCGAGGTCCGCGGTGGTCTCGGTGCCGGTGAGCCGGGCGGCGAGCGCGGCGGCCTGGTCCCGTACGGCTTCGTCGCTGCGGGCCGCCAACGGCAGCGCCACCAGCGGGAGTTCGGGGCAGTCGGCGGGCTCGGCGGGTTCGGCGGGCGAGGCGGGTTCGGCGGGCGAGGCGGGCTCGATGTCGTCGGCGGCCTCGACCGGGGCCTGTTCGAGGACGACGTGGGCGTTGGTGCCGCTGATGCCGAAGGAGGACACGCCCGCACGACGCGGACGGCCGGTCTGCGGCCAGTCGGTCCGCTCGGCCAGCAGCCGGACGGCGCCGGCGGTCCAGTCGACCTGCGGGCTCGGCTCGTCCACGTGCAGGGTCTTGGGGAGCACGCCGTTGCGCAGCGCCATCACCATCTTGATGACGCCGGCCGCGCCCGCGGCGGCCTGGGTGTGCCCGAGGTTGGACTTGACCGAGCCGAGCCACAGCGGCTGCCCGCCGTTGCGCTCGCGGCCGTAGGTGGCGAGCAGCGCGTGGGCCTCGATCGGGTCGCCGAGCGTGGTGCCGGTGCCGTGCGCCTCGACGGCGTCGACCTCACCGGCCGTCAGCCCGGCCTGCTCCAGGGCCTGCCGGATCACCCGCTGCTGCGAGGGGCCGTTGGGCACGGTCAGCCCGCTGCTCGCGCCGTCCTGGTTGACGGCCGAGCCGCGCAGCACGGCGAGCACGGGGTGCCCGTTGGCCCGGGCGTCGGAGAGCCGCTCCAGCAGGAACAGGCCGACGCCCTCGCCCCAGCCGGTGCCGTCCGCGGCGGCGGCGAACGGCTTGCAGCGGCCGTCGGCGGCGAGCCCGCGCTGCTGGCTGAAGTCGACGAACAGGTCGAGGGTGGACATCACGGTGACGCCGCCGGCCAGGGCCAGGGTGCACTCGCCCTGGCGCAGGGCCTGGGCGGCCAGGTGCAGGGTGACCAGCGAGGAGGAGCAGGCGGTGTCCACCGTCACGGCCGGTCCCTCCAGGCCGAGGGTGTAGGAGATCCGGCCGGAGGCCACGCTGCCCGCGTTGCCGCTGCCGGCGTAGACCTCGACGCCCTCCGGGAGGGTGTCCAGGCGCGCGGCGTAGTCGTGGTGCATGACGCCGACGTAGACGCCGGTGCGGCTGCCGCGCACGGACGAGGGGTCGATGCCGGCCCGCTCGAAGGCCTCCCAGGAGGTCTCCAGCAGCAGCCGCTGCTGCGGGTCCATGGCGAGCGCCTCGCGCGGGGAGATGCCGAAGAAGCCCGCGTCGAACTGGTCGGCGCGGTCGAGGAATCCGCCCTCCCGGACGTAGCTGGTGCCCTGCTGGTCCGGGTCGGGGTGGTAGACGGCCGCGGTGTCCCAGCCGCGGTCGTCGGGGAAGGGGCCGACCGCGTCGCGGCCGTCCAGGACGAGCTGCCACAGGTCCTCGGGGCTGGTCACGCCCCCGGGGTAGCGGCAGCTCATCGCGACGATCGCGATCGGCTCGGCCGTCTCGGCCTCGTGCAGCCGCTTCTTGGTCTGGTGCAGTTCGGCGGTCACCCAGCGGAGGTGGTCGAGCAGCTTCTCTTCGTTGGTCATGACGTCCGGACTCCAGTCGATCAAGAAAGTGACACCTGTTCACGGGGGCGGCTCGCGCCCCCGTGAACGTCAGCGGCGTGCGATACCCGTGTACTGCTCGGCGAAGGCCGTCGCCTCGGCGGTGGATGACAGCAGGCGCTCGAACCGCGCCCTGCGCAGCCGGCGGTCGAAGACCGACTCGTCCGGCGCGGCGTGCATCAGGGTGGTCATCGAGGCCGAGAACTGCTGGCCCTGCCACGCCCGGGCCACGGCGGTGGCCGAGTAGTCGTCCAGGGCCTCCCGCCGGCCGTGGGCGTACCAGCCGGTGAGCGCCTCGGCGAGGTGCCGGGCGTCGGCGACGGCCATGTTGAGCCCCTTGGCGGCGCTCGGCGGGACGATGTGCGCCGCGTCGCCGACCAGGAAGAGGCTGCGGTACTGGAACGGCTCGGCGACGAAGCTGCGCAGCGGCACCATGACCCGCTCCGTGATCGGCCCGGTCGGCAGGGTGCCCTGGCCGCCGGTGAGCCGGAGGTCCAGCTCCCGCCAGATCTCCTCGTCGCCGCGGTCGTCGACGCCCTCGCCGGGCGGCACCGACAGGTAGAGCCGGCTGACCGTCTGCGAGCGCATGCTCTGCAGCGCGAACCCGCGGTCGCCGACAGCGTAGATCAACTCGGGCGACAGCGGCGGGGCGGCGGCCAGCACCCCGAGCCAGGCGAACGGGTAGGTCAGCTCGTGGCCGACCAGCTCCGTACGGGGCACGGCCCGACGGCTGACCCCGTGGAACCCGTCGCAGCCCGCGATGAAGTCGCAGCTCAGCTCGGTGAGCTGACCGTCGATGGTGCAGACGACGCGCGCACCGTCCGCACCGACCGACGCGATCCGCACGTCGTCGACGTCGAAGTGCGGACCGGGCTCGTCGCCGTGCGCGGCCAGCAGGTCCTTGACGACCTCCTGCTGGCCGTACATCCACACCGAAGCGCCGCAGAGCTCGGTGAAGGGCATCCGGTGCACCGCGCCGTCGAGGCGCCACTCGAAGCCCTCGTGCACCAGGGCCTCGCGGTCGAGCCGTTCGCCGACCCCGGCCTCGCGCAGGACCTCGACCGTCCCCTGTTCGAGGAGTCCGGCGCGGATCCGCTTCTCCACGTGGGCGCGGCTGCGCTTCTCCAGGACGACCGAGTCGATGCCGTTCAGCCGGAGCAGTCGGGCGAGCAGCAGGCCCGAGGGCCCGGCCCCGATGATGCAGACGGGGGTGTGCAGCGTTCGACCCGGTGCGGCCCCCGGTGAGGTCGGCGAGGTCGGTGAGGTCGGCGAGGTCGGCGAGGTCACCGTCCGACCTCGCCCGAGGCCGCGACCCGCACGTCGGCGGTGAGCCGGACGTCCGCCGAGGAGGCGCCGACCTGGACGGTGCGCAGGCCGGCACCGACGGTCCAGGCGCGGGCGTCGGTGTCCCAGTACTCGAAGCTCCGGGCGGCCAGCTCGACCTCCACCCGGGCCGACTCGCCCGGCTCCAGCCGGGCCGAGGTGTATCCGGCGAGGGCCCTGGGCGCCTGGTCGACGCCGGCCTCGGGGGCGGCGCCGAGGTAGACCTGGGCGATCTCGCGCCCGGCCCGCGCACCGGTGTTGCGGATGGTGAACCCGACCCGCAGCGTGCGGCCCTCGGCGGCCAGTTCGAGGTCCTCGTACGCGAAGGTGGTGTAGCTGAGGCCGTGGCCGAACGGGAAGAGCGGTTCGTCACCGTTGCGGTCGTGCCAGCGGTAGCCGACGAACAGGCCCTCGCTGTACTCGACGCGGCCGTCGGCGCCCGGGTAGCGCAGCGGGTCGCCGGAGACGGAGGTGTGGTCGGCGTCCACCGGGAAGGTCTGGGTGAGCTTGCCGCTCGGGTTGACGTCGCCGAACAGCAGGGCGTCGGTCGCCTCGGCGCCCATCTCACCCGGGTACCAGACGTCCAGGACGCCGGCGACGAGGTCCCGCCAGGGCATCGGCACGGACGAACCGGTGTTCAGGACGACGACGGTGTTCGGGTTGGCCTTCGCCACCGCGGTGACGAGCTCGTCCTGGAGGCCGGGCAGTCCGAGTTCCGGACGGTCGATCAGCTCGGCGAGCTCGTCGTAGACGAAGACCAGCGCGGCCTCGGCGTCGCGGGCCGCCTCCGCCGCCTCCTCGATGTCGGTCCGGGCCTGCTGCGGGGTGACCCAGCCGAGGGTCAGCTTGACCGGGTTGCTCGGCACCGGCAGGGCCGACAGCACCAGCTTGTAGCTGCCCGGTTCCAGGTCGAGGGTCATGCCCGCGGTGTCGCCGAAGGAGCTGCCGGCGAAGACCCTCGGGTGGCCCTCCAGGTCGATCGCCGCGTAGCCGCCGAGCGCGGTGACGGCGATGCGGTAGCGGCCGGGCGTCTCGATGGTGAGCCGGCCCTCGTAGAAGTAGTTCGGCTCGGTCGAGGGGCCCGCGGGCACCTCGCCCTCGCGGAACGGCGGCTGCAGCGCCGACTCGGGGATCGGGCGGCCGGCCGGGTCCTCACCGACGCGGAACGCGACCCGGTCCTCGCCGAGGCGCTCGCGCAGCACGTCCAGGGGGGTACCGGCGGCCTCGGGCACGACCAGCGCGCTGCCGACACCGGCGGTCTTGGGCACGGCCGCGGCCAGCCCGATGACCGCGAGGCCCTTCTCGCGCAGCCGGTCCTCGCTCAGCGGCAGGACGCCGCGGGGGTTGTGCAGCAGCACGGAACCGGCCTGGGCGACCTCCAGGGCCAGGGCGCGGCCGCGCTCCGCGTCCCGCTCGACGGCGGGGCGCCCGGCGGGGTCGAGCAGGCCGAAGCGGGCCATCTGGCCGAGGATCCGGGCGACGGAGCGGTCGAGGACCTTCTCGTCGATCCGGCCCTCGGCGATCGCCTCGGCCAGCGGTGCGCCGAGGTGCTTGCCGTCGGGCATCTCCTGGTCGAGCCCGCGCTCGATGGCCGCGGTGTCGTGCACGGCGTCCCAGTCGGACATCACCCAGCCCTCGAAGCCCCACTCCTCGCGCAGCAGGGTGTCGAGCAGCGGCGCGTTCTGGCAGCTGAAGTCACCGTTGACGCTGTTGGTGGCGCCCATCAGGGCACCGGCGCCGGCTTCCACCACCGACTGGAAGGCGGGGAGTTCGATCTCCCGGAGGGTCCGCTCGTCGACGCGCACGTCGACGACCATCCGGTTCTCCTCCTGGTTGTTCGCCACGAAGTGCTTCGGCATGGCGATGACGCCCTGCGACTGGATGCCGACCGTCACGGCCGTGCCGATCGCGGTGACCAGCAGCGGGTCCTCGCCGTACAGCTCGAAGTTGCGACCGCCGTACGGCTGGCGCAGCACGTTGAGCATGGGGCCGATGAGGACGTCCTGGCGCTTCGCGAGGGCCTCGTGGCCGAGGAACTCACCGTAGCGGGCGGCGAGTTCGTCGTCGAAGGCGCAGGAGAGCGCGATCGGTGCGGGCAGCGCGGTGGTGGTCTTGCGCTTCATCCGCACACCGGCGGGGCCGTCGGTCATCCGCAGCGGCGGGATGCCGAGCCGCGGGACGCCCGGGATGTAGCCGGACTGGCCGAGCTTCTCGGGGTCGTCGGCTCCGTGGACGAAGGAGAGCTTCTCCTCCAGGGTCATCTCGGCGATCAGGGCGTGGACGTCGACGGGGGCTTGCGTGGTCATGCGAGTTCACTTCCGTTGGTGTCGCTGGGGGCGGCGGCCGGCACGGTGGCCCGGGGCCGGGGGGCGCGCAGGGCGCGGGCGGGCGCGCTGGCCTTGAGGAGCATCTCGTCGTACTCCTCGTCGGGGTCGGAGTCGAGGACGATGGCCCCGCCCGCGCCCAACTGCCAGTGCTCACCGGTGCGGACCATCGTGCGGATGACGATGTTGAGGTCGGCGCTGCCGTTGCAGGCGAGGTAGCCGATGGAGCCGGAGTAGATGCCGCGGGCCCGCTGCTCCAGGGACTCGATGATGTCCAGGGTGCGCAGCTTGGGCGCGCCGGTCATCGAGCCGCCGGGGAAGCAGGCGCGCACGCAGTCCATGGTGTCGGCGTCCGCCTTGAGCGTGCCGCGGACGGTGGACACCAGCTGGTGGACGGTGGCGTAGCTCTCGGCCGCCATCAGGACCGGGACCTCGACGCTGCCGAGTTCGCAGACCCGTCCGAGGTCGTTGCGCAGCAGGTCGACGATCATCAGGTTCTCGGCGCGGGTCTTGGCGCTGGAGACGAGCTCCGCGCGGGCGGCCTCGTCCTCGGCCGGGGTGGCGCCGCGGGGGGCGGTTCCCTTGATGGGTTTGGCCTCGGCCACCCGGTCGGCGGTGATCTTCAGGAAGCGCTCCGGCGAGGAGCAGACCACGTCGATGCCGTCGAGGTGCAGGTAGGCGGCGTACGGGGCCGGGTTGAGCCGGCGCAGCCGGCGGTAGGTCTCCCAGCCGCCGTCGGTCGCCGGCACCTCGGCCACGTTGGTGAGGCAGATCTCGTAGCTCTCGCCCTGGAGCAGGTACTCCTGGCTGGCCTTGACGTCCGCGACGTAGTCCGCGCGCTGCTTGGTGAGGTACGGCTCGACGGAGGCGGCGGGGGCGGCGGCGGGCTCGGGGAGGCTCCGGAGGCCCTCCAGCGTCTCCGCGGTCCCGGCGAGCCAGGTCCGCGCCGCGGCCCGGGTGGTCCCGTCGGTGGAGAGCGCCAGCAGGTAGGTGCGGTCCTGCTCGTGGTCGACGGCGAGGAACCGGTCGGCGAACAGCCAGACGGCGTCCGGGGTTTCGGCGGTGTGGCGGTTCTTGGAGCCGCAGTCGGCCTTGAGCTCGTAGCCGAAGTAGCCGACGTACCCGCCGGTGAAGTCGAAGGGCAGTGGCGGCGCGTCCACCACCCGGCGCTCCGACTCCCGCTGGAGGTAGTCGAAGACGGTCCCGGCGTGGACGGCCGGGGCGGCCGGCCCGTCGACCACGACGGCGCGCTCGTCGACACGGTAGCGCACCGTCTCGGCGAGCGGGCCGGCGGCGTCCCCGAGGAAGGAGAACCGGGACAGGCCCCGCTCCACCCGGGCGCTGTCGAGCCAGAAGGCGTTGGTGGAGCCGGAGTAGAGGGCCTCGAACGCCGCCTCGGTGTCGACGGCCCGGTCCAGCTCGCGGACCTGGACGTGGTACCGCTGCTGCCCTGCCGGGGCCTGCTCGTGGGCGGACGCCCCCGGTGCGACGGACGGCGCGGCGAAGGACCGGCGCCGCCCGGCCGCCGTGGTGAGGTCGCGGAAGTTGGCCATCATCCGCAGCCCGTACTCGGTCTCGATGGACTCCGGGTGGAACTGCACGCCCCAGCGGGGCAGCCGCCGGTGCCGCAGCGCCATGATCACGCCGTCCTCGGCCCGGGCGATGGCTTCGAGGTCCTCCGGCAGCGGCTCGGCGACGCACAGCGAGTGGTAGCGCACGGCGCCGAACTCCCGGGGGATCCCGGCGAAGAACGCGTCGCCCTGGTGGGTCACCCGCTCGACGTGCCCGTGGCGGGCCTCCGGCGCCGGCACCACCCGGCCGCCCTCGGACACCGCGAGGCCCTGGTGGCCGAGGCAGACGCCGAGCACCGGGGCGCTCGCCCGGCGGAGCACGTCGAGCGAGATGCCGAAGTCGCGGGGGCGGGCCGGGTGGCCCGGGCCGGGGGAGATCACGATGTTGTCGAACCCGTCCAGGTCGGGGAGTTCGGCCGCGTCGTTGGTGACGACGACGGGCTCCTCGCCGTTCACCTGCCCGAGGAGGTGGAACAGGTTGTAGGTGTACGAGTCGTAGTTGTCTATCAGCAGCGTCCGCACGGTCTCATTCACTTCGCGCTGGAGGGGGTGGAGTGGCCGGTGAGCCGGTCCAGGTGGTCAAGGCATTCCTGTGGCCGGTCGGCCGGGACGAGCCGGGCGAGGTGGCCGTCGGGGCGCACCAGGGCGATCAGCGGGAGGGGGCCGAAGCCGGCCCGCAGCCGGGCACGTCCGTCGTCGGTGAGCCGGGCGAGGTCGTGCACGGCGGTCCGCTCGCCGAACGCGGCGCGGGCCCGCTCGGTCACGGCGGTCCAGTTCTCCGGGAGGCCCTCGCCCGGCCACAGCAGGGCGGTGTGCGCGCTCCGGTCGAGCACCGGGGAGCCGGGCTCACTGCGGGAGGCGTGGAAGAACGGCACCCGGTCGCCGACGGTCAGTCGGCGCTTCAACTGCGAGCGCCACAAAGGTTCTTCGGATTCAGCATAGCTCAGTCCGAGCTGACTCATCAGGGGGGCGGCGACCTTCCGCAGGAAGCCGGAGCGCTCGGCGGCCACGACCGCCTCGTCACGGCGCGCGGCGTCCTCGGGGGTCTGCGGCGCCGACAGCTCCATCTCGGTACGGATGACGGCGCGGACCTGCTCCACCGCCTGCCGGCGCTCCCGGTCGTAGCTGTCGAGCAGGGCGTCGCTCCAGCCGTCGCGCACCACGCCGGCCAGCTTCCAGCCGAGGTTGACGGCGTCCTGGAGGCCGAGGTTGAGCCCCTGTCCGCCGAGCGGCACCACGCTGTGCGCGGCGTCCCCGACCAGGACCACCCGCCCGTCCCGGAACCGTTCGGCCACGCCGGGCCGTGGGAAGTAGGTGCGCTTCCACAGCGGTTCACCGAGTTCGTACGGGAGGCTGGCGCGCTGCTCGACCATCTCCTGCCAGTCGGCGAGCGGCCGGTCGGACCAGTCCGGCTCGCCGGGCAGCACCACGGTGGCCAGCCGGCACACCCCGTCGGGCAGGTGGACCAGCGGCAGCATCCCGGTCTCGCCGTAGTGGTACTCGACGCCGGACACCGCCGGCCCGCTGATCGGGAAGTCGCCGAGCGAGATGCCGAGCGGGAACGGCAGCCCCGGGTACGGGATGTCGAGCAGGCGGCGGGTGAGGCTGCCGGCGCCGTCGGCTCCGATCAGCCACTGCGGCTCGGCCTCCTCCAGGGTGCCGTCCGCGTGGCGCAGGACGGCCCGGGGCAGCGGCCCGGAGTTGTCGAGCGCGTGGAGCTCGGTGCCGCACTCGACCCGGCCGCCGAGCTCGGCGAGGCGGGCCCAGAGCAGGTCCTCCAGCTCGCGCTGGACGATGCCGAGCCCGAACGGGTAGGCGGTGTCCATGCCGTGCATGGGGACGGTGCCGAGCCGGCGGCCGCGGGAGAAGAAGCTGACGTCGGTCGCGGGGCGGCCACGGGCGACCAGTTCCGCCGCGATGCCGGTCTTCTCCAGGAGTTCGAGCACCCGCGGCCAGATCATCACGGCCCGCGAGTGCGGGTCGCTCTCCTCCAGCGAGGGCTTGCTGTCGATCAGCCGGACCGGAACGCCCTGCTGCAACAGGTCGCAGGCGAGCAGCGAACCGACCGCTCCCCCACCGACGATGAGGATCTCAGGAGTGCTCATCCCGCCACCACCTCTCCTTCCGTGCGGCCCAGGTGCCGCTCGATCGCCTCCGCCGCGGCCACGGCGCCGCCCGCCTCGTGGACCTGCCGGCGCATCCCGGCCATCCGGGCCGTGATCCCGGGATCGGTGCTGACCGTGCGCACCGCGTCGCGCAGACCGGCGGGGGTCACCGCCGCGGGGTCGAGCCGCAGGCCCAGGCCCAGCTCGGCGACCCGGTCGGCGATGATCTCCTGCTCGACCATCTGCGGCACCACCACCATGGGCGTCCCGAAGGACAGCGCCTCCATCGTGCTGCCCATGCCGCCGTGGGTGACGAAGGCGGACGCCTCGTCGAGCACGGACAGCTGGGGCACGCTCGCGTGCACCTCGACGTTCGGCGGCAGCGTGCCGAGCTCGGCGGGGTCGGTCTGCGCGCCGATCGACATGACCACCGAGAACTCGGTGCCCTCGAAGGCCTCCAGGCAGCCGCGGTAGAACCCGGTCGCCCGGTTGAACACCGTGCCGAGCGAGACCAGGACCAGCGGGCGGCCGTCCTCGGCGCGCCGCCACCGCTCCTGCGCCTGTTCCTGCGCCGCCCGGTCGCCGAGGCTCGGGCCGACGAAGCGGTAGTGCGGGCCGAACGCGGCCTGCTCGGGCTGGAACGCCCGGGGCAGGAAGGCCAGGTTGAGCTCCTCCTCGAAGTCCATGAACTCCTCGGTGGCGGTGCCGCCGAGCCCCACCGCGGTCAGGAACTCCCCGAGCCGGCGGTCGAATTCGGCGCCGTTGGCCTCGTGGGCCGCGGAGCGGCCGGTCCGGGCCAGCATCGCGTCCATCAGGGCGAAGCCGCGGCTGGAGGCGATGCTGGGGAAGAACTGCACGGAGCGGCAGCCCCAGCGGCGCGCCAGCGCCCGGCCGACGAACGGCACCGTGTTGTCGTACACGACCAGGTCCGGCCGCCGGTCGGCGAACTGCCGCTCGGCGAGCGCGATCCGGTCCGTGCTGCCGTACAGGAAGAAGAGCGGCAGCGCGCTCAGGTCGTTCTCGGCGAAGGCGCGCGGCGACTGGCCGGAGGAGGTGGCGACGTCGTAGCGGCACACCGTCGCGCCGAGCCGGACGAGCCGTTCCTCGAACTCCTTCGTGGTGAAGTACGTGACCTGGTGGCCGCGCGAGACCAGCTCCGCGACGATGCCGAAGGTCGGCGATACGTGGCCGTGGGCGGCCACACTGAAAAATGCGATATGGGCCATCAGTGTTCCTCAGGGTTTCGACCGGCGGGGCCGGTCAGATCCCGATCTCCCCGTCCAGGATTTCGAACAGCTCCTCGTCGGTGACGTCGTCATGGACGTCCGACTTCTTCGTGGTGCCGCCCAGTCGGGCCAGCAGGGCGCGCAGCCGTTGCTCGGCGTACCGGCCGGTCGCCGAGTCCGGCGCGGCCGCGCGCAGTTGTGCCTCCAGTTCGTCGAGCCCGCGGATCACCGGCTGCGCCGGGGCGTCCTCGCTCTCGCCCAGCTCCTCGTCGAGGTGCCCGGCGAGCGCGGCGGGGGTGGGGAAGTCGAAGACCAGCGTGGGCGAGAGCTTGAGCCCGGTCTCGGCGCCGAGCCGGTTGCGCAGTTCGACGGCCGCGAGCGAGTCCAGGCCGAGTTCGCGGAAGGAACGCTCACCCGGCACCTGGTCGCCGCCGCGGTGCCCGAGCACGACCGCCGTCTGCGCGGTCACGAGGTCCGTGAGCAGCCGTCGGCGCTGGACCGGGTCGGCGGCCGCGAGCCGCTCGGCCAGCCGCTCGGCCGGCGACGGCCCCCCGACCGTTCCCGCCTGCCGGGGCGCCGGGGCCTGCGTGGCCGGACGGTCCGCCCGACGCGACTGCCGGGCCGCGACCAGGTTCCGGTCACCGGACCCGTCCAGCGCGCGGTCGAGCAGCGCCAGCGCCTCCTCGTTGGTCATCGGAACCGTGCCGTGGCGGGCCATCCGGGCGATGGCCTCGGCACCGATCCGACCGGCCATGCCGCGCTCCTCCGCCCACGGGCCCCACTGCAGCGAGAGGGCCGGCAGTCCGAGCGAGCGGCGGTGGTCGGCGAAGGCGTCCAGGAAGCCGTTGGCCGCGGCGTAGTTGGCCTGTGCCGGGCTGCCGTGCACGCCGGCCGCCGACGAGAAGAGCACGAAGGCGTCCAGGTCGTGCCCGGCGGTGACGGCGTGCAGGGCGAGCACGCCCTCGGCCTTCACCCGGACGACGCGGGCGAACTGCTCACGGCTGAGGGAGCCGAGCGCGCCGTCGTCGACGACACCCGCCGTGTGGATCACGGCCCGGAGCGGCCGGTCCTCGCCGAGGCCCGCGACGACCTCGGCGAGCGCGGACCGGTCGGTGACGTCGCAGGCCGCGAGGGTGACCCGGGCCCCGAGCGCGCGCAGGGTGTCGGCGAGTCCGGCGTGCTCCGGGTCGTCCGCCCGCCTGCTGAGCAGGACCAGGTCCGTCACGCCCCGGCGGCGCACCAGGTGCTCGGCGACGACGGCGCCGAGACCGCCGGTGCCGCCGGTGATCAGCACGGCTCCGTCGGCCGCCTCGGACGTGACGTCTTCGGCGGGCTCGGCTTGTTCGGCGGGGCTGAGCTGTGGTGTCAGCAACCGTCCTTCGCGCAGCACCACTTCACGCGCCGGGACTGCCAGGGCCGAGGCCAGCGCGGCCGGCGACCTCGGGTCGCCGTCCAGCTCCACGACCTGGAACTTGCCGGGGTGCTCGGACTGCGCGGTGCGCAGCATCGCCCGTACGGCGCCGGAGGTGGTCCCCGGTTCGCCGGTCACCACCAGGGTGAGGCGGGCTTCGTCGTACAGGCCGCCGTCGATCCACTCCCGCAGCAGGGTCGCGGTCCGCCAGACGGCCTCGACCGCGTGCTCGCCCGACTCGTCCGTGCCCAGCGGACCGGACAGGTCCAGGAAGCGTACGACGGCCTCCGGCAGCAGGAACGAGTCCTCCAGGGCCGCCAGGTCCCGGTGGTGCTCAACGGTGACTCCGCTTCCGTCGAGCACGCGGGTGAGTCCCTCCGGGTCCGCGCCGAGGACCGCGACGGACCCGGCGAAGGTCCCGGCGTCCTCGACCGGCTCCAGGACCCGGGCCAGGAGCTCGGCCCCGGACTCCGCGAGGTCCTGGGGGCGGACCCGTCGCAGCGTCAGCGACTCGACCACCGCGACGGTGCCGCCGGCCTGATCCGTGACGTGGAGCGCGAGTACGTCCTCGCCGATCCGGCGCAGCCGGACCCGGGCCCCGGCCGCTCCGGGCCGGTACACCGTGACACCCTGCCAGACGAACGGCAGCCGGCCGGCCGCGTCCGACGAGCCGGGCGAATCGACGAATCCCGTGTGCAGCGCGGCGTCGAACAGCGCGGGGTGGAAGACGAAGCGCTCCGGCTCCTGCTCGGAGGCCGCCGCGAGGGCCACCTCCGCGAAGACGTCGTCGCCACGCCGCCAGGCGGCCCGCAGGCCCCGGAAGACCGGACCGTAGTCGAAGCCCATGTCCACGGCGCGGCCGTAGGCCTCCTCGGCCGCGACCGGCTCGGCGCCCACGGGCGGCCAGGTGAGGTCGGTGACGGGTTCCTCGCCGTGTTCCTCCACGAGCACACCCGCCGCGTGCGTGGTCCAGCCGCCGTCCGAGTCCGCCGGACGGCCGTACACGGTCACCGACCGGCGGCCCGGCTCGTCGAGCGGCCGGACGACCACCTGGACGTCCACCGCCGAGCCTCCGGACAGCCGCAGCGGCGCCTGCACGGTCAGTTCTCCGAGAGTCGGGCTGCCCACCGCGCGACCGGCGTGCAGCGCCATGTCGACGAAGGCCGTACCGGGCAGGATCGCCGTGCCGTTCACCACGTGGTCGGCCAGCCAGGGGTGCGTACGGACCGACAGCCGCGAGCTGTACAGGACCTCCTCCGAATCGGCGCGGGCGATGCCGCCGCCGATCAGGGGGTGCGCATCCGGCCCCTGCGGCACGCCGGCCGGCCGCGGGCGCGGCCAGTAGCGCTCCGGCCGGAAGGGGTAGCCGGGAAGGCCGGTGGCGCCGGTGACGGGCCCGAAGTAGGCGGGCCAGTCGACGGTGACGCCCCAGCAGTGCAGGGCGCCGAGGGCGGCCGCGAGGGCCTGGTCCTCGGGGCGGTCGCGGCGCAGGAGGGGGGCGAAGACGTGGCCGTCGGTCGCGGTTCCGGTGTCGCTGTCGCTGTCGGTGTCGGTGAGGCAGTCCTGGGCGAGGGCCGTCAGGACGCCGTCCGGGCCGAGCTCGACGAAGCGGGTCGCGCCCAGCTCGGCCGC